>NZ_LWMU01000047.1 GCF_001639275.1 Methanobrevibacter oralis | reverse complement strand
AGTTGAAAATTTAGCCAAATCCGATTAAAAATAGCAATCGATGTGTAATTTCAACTGTATATGGCCTTATAATTACACATCGATTTTCATAATTTAGGATTAAAAATACTAATTATTGGACAGTCCCATAATATTATTATCTTGTCTAATAAAATGTGTTCTATTTGAAATTATAATTCCATATTCACCATCATATTTATTCATTGATTTAATCATTAAGATTTTCCATACCTCACTTCAACATGTACAATTTCACCAACAATCTTATTTAAAAAAATCAGCATGTCCCTTATCAGGATCAAATAAAGTTCCAAATATATAATAATAAAAGATTATTATATTTCATTTAACTCACATTTATTCTAAATATGGAATAATATTCATTCATATTATTATTTATTAATTGTTATTTCTTATTAAAATAAGCAATTTTTTATTAAAACAATTTTTAATTGTTAAATAAATATTTTAGAGCTAAAAAAAGAAAAAAGTAGATTTATTATAATAAATCTGATTTTATATTAAAAGCTTTACCAACAGCATCGCCTAAAACACGGTAAACATTTTTATTTCCATCATAAGAGATAAATTCAATGTCTAAGGTGTTGATATTACCTTTATCATCAATAATATCATCACTTACAACAGTATTTACTACTTCGGCTGTTACTGTGCATCTTTGAGGAACAATTTCCTGCATATCTATTACTTTACATTCTAAGGTAATTGGAAAGTCTTCAACAATAGGTGCATTAACATTTTCAGCTTTTCTAAGGCTAACTCCAGATTTTTCAACTTTATCTGGATTTTTAGAAGCAGAACACATTCCAAAATAATCAGCAACTTCTAAAGTGTCTTTTGTAGCATAAGCTATTGTGAACTCTTTATTAACTTCGATATTTCTAAGTGTTTGGCGATTAAGTGCAAAGTTAACAGTAATGTGTTTAGGACCACATTGACCTGCCCAAGCAGCATTCATAACATCTGCAACACCATTTTCATCGTAAGTTCCAACCATAAAAACTTGTAATGGTTGAACAATTGTTTTATCAATATTTTTAACCATATTTATCACAAATCAAAGTTTATTTTGAAAATATATAAATTTTTTCATATTATTTATTTTAATATTTCATTGATTTTATTTCTGTCTTCAATTGTTATAGTGGTTTTTTAGTAGCATATCGTGTATTATTGTCATATTTGTTCTTTTATAACAATTTCTAATTCTCTATATTTTTAATATTCATCATTATTTAAATATGAATTTTTTAAAGCTTTTTTGCGAGACCTTTTTTTAGAATAGCTATTAAATATAGGTTTCTTTTTTAAAATTTAATAGATAATTGTAAAATCAACAAATTAGGATTTTCTATCTTTTCATAGAATTATACCATTAACTAATTTCATTTTCGCTTAGATTAAATGATTTTAAAACTTTTTGTTTCGAACCACATTGACTTTCCTAGTAGCATTCATAATATCACAGTTCCTCGCTATAATATGTTCCAATCATGAGTTGTATTATAAATTAAATCTGTATTCATATTTATCACAAATTTATGTATGCCTAGATTTTCATTAAAGATGTTTATTTTCAAAACATTTATATAGTAAGTAATATAATTTTTACATATGGAATGTATTTTTAACATAAGAATTTATAGAGTAATGATTCCATGAAAACAAAAATCAGATATTTAAGGCAAGAATTAGGTATATCACAAAAAGATTTAGCATCAAAAGTTGGTGTTACTCGCCAAACAATCAATGCCTTAGAAAATAGCAGGTATAATCCCTCTTTAACTTTAGCTTACAAAATAAAAAAAGTTTTAAAATGTAGTGCTATTGAAGATGTGTTTATACTTGATGAGGAGTGTTAAAAATGATATTAGATATTTATAAAGATGCATTAGAATATGCAAGTATTGATGGTGAATCATTAATAAAATTAGGAGTTATTTCATTTTTAAATTTTTTAATCATACCAATATTTTTGCAACTAGGATATTCATATAGAACTTGTAAAATAGCGGTAAATGGAATGATTAATGGTGATGATAAGCTAGCTAATTTCAGTGATCTAATTTCAATGTTTGTTGATGGATTAAAAGTCTTTACATTAAAATTTATTTATATAATTCTGCCTGTAACAATAGGGTTAATATTAATAATGGCTGGTAGTAATTATGGAGGTGTTATTGGAGGATTCATTATATTTTTAGGAGTAATAATTTCAATTATCCTTGGAGCTATTGGTGCATTTATATCAACAATCGCTATTTCCCATATGGCAGCTAATGGAGATTCACTAAAAGAGGCTTTTAATATTAAAGAGTTATTTACAATTGCTGAGTCTATTGGATATTTAAGAGTAATTGGTTTTTATATTGGAATTATTATGATAATGTTTGCTATAACTTTAATGGTATTAATAATTTTAATTACAGTATTTTCAATATTTGGAATTACAACATCATTTATAAGTCCGTTTGTTGGATCTAGTATCTTAACTACAGGTTTTATAATAATGGAACTAATATTTTCTCTTATTGTAGTTCCATTTCTTACAATATTTGAAGCAAGATCAATTGGACTTTTATATAATTTAAGGTAGTGATAAAATGGCAAGTATAACAAGTAATTTAAAAGAGAGTTTGGCTTATCCATTTAATGATTTGAAAAAGTTTGGGGTAATTTTTATATTAAATATGATAATTTTTTCATTAATCATTGCTTCTAACTACATATTCGTTAACTTTTTGAGGGAACTAATAGCACACAATAATATTTCTAATATTAATCTTGTATTAAACAACCAAGTAAGTATTGAAGTTGCAATATTACAAATCATTGCTTTTATTATTTCAATATTTATTTTAGGATACATTTATGAAGTAATAGGAAATTCAATAGAAAAAAATAATCAACTTCCAAAATTCAATATTAAAAAATTATTCATAAATGGAATAAAAGTGGAAATAATAAATATTATTTACATGATAATTCCACTAGCTCTAATTCAAATAGCTATTAGTTATGATTTAACAATAATATTAGTAATAGGAATAATATTAGCTATTATATTAGCTTTAATTGAAATAATGGCAATAGATAATATGGTTGCAAATAAAACAATAAAAGCAGCATTTGACTTTAAAGGAATAATAGAAAAAATCAAATCAATAGGATATCTAACTTATGTTGGAGGTATAATTTTTTATGAATTTAGCTACTTTATTATATTTTGTAGTTTATTTGTAATAATGATTTTAATATTGCCAATAATAATTTTACTAAGTATTTATGGAGTTTTAATCATATATACAATTTTGTTCAGTGCCGTATATTCATATGTGCTAATTTCACAAGCACATCTTTACGGAGCATTATATAATCTTGCTGAATAGTCAAATTTACAATTTATATACTAAAAATGGAGGTGGTATCAAAATATAAATCTAATTAAAACAATTTTAGAAACGCCTATTAATTTAAGTAGTCATATTCCCATTTAAAAATTATTTTTAAACATGATGAACTGAATTTATTAACTTTCCTCCTATATTATTAATAAAAAATAAATTATGGGCGTTTCTAATTTACAATAAATAACTTCTTTTTTTCATCTGATAGTTTAGCTAGTTTGGCTATAAAATATAAATAATAAGCGTACCTATTTAATAATATGTCAAGAAGAAAAATACTTTTAATTCTAATCTTTGTCATGATAATTATTGGAGGATTACTTTTCTTATTTAGCGATGCTTCTGATGTAACAATTAAAGGTGATATTGATCAATATAATTTCAATTATTCATATGTTTTAACAAATAATATTGGTGAAACAATGGCTGGTGAAGAAATAATTGTTACTGAATATTTAAATGATGAAGTAATTAGAAATTCTACACTAATAACAGATGATAATGGTAGAATTTCAGGAAATCTAACTAATACAGATTCTGGAAACCATACATTAATGCTAAGATTTGATGGTGGATTTTCCTATGCTGATGTATATACAAATTCAACCTTTGAGATATTGGAAGAATATTAATTCTTTTATTTTCTATTTGTATTGATTTTCATTGAATTTGATAAATAGAATTATTTTTAAATAAAACTTAAACATTTATTATCTAATATTTTAATATATTTAATTAAATAAAATTATGGATTTTATAATGCAAAAAACACTTTTTGGAAATGAAATTATAGAAGCTAAACCTTTTTTAAAATGGGCTGGAGGAAAATCTCAATTGATTCCAGAGATAGAATTAAGATTACCTTCTGAAATTATAAAAAACAAAGTTATTGAAGAATATTTTGAACCATTTATAGGTGGTGGAGCTTTATTTTTTTATTTAATGTCAAATTATGATATAAAAAAAGCTTATATATCAGATATTAATGAAGATTTAATTGTTGCATACAATACAATTAAAAATAGTCATAAGGAACTAATTAAACAATTAAAAGAATTTAAATCCACATATCTTTCTTTAAATCATGAAGATAGAAAAATAATGTATTATGAAATACGTGATAAGTTTAATTGTTTAAAAGAAAATTTTGATTATGATAATTATTCAAAAGAACATATTATAAGAACTTCATATTTAATATTTTTGAATAAAACCTGCTTTAATGGCTTATATAGAGTTAATGGGGATGGAAATTTTAATGTTCCAATGGGGAAATATAAAAATCCTTTAATTTGTGATGAAAATAATTTAACTGCAATTTCACATATTCTTAAAGATACAACAATTGTTAATGTTTCATATCTTGAATCAGAAAAGTATATTTCAGATAAGTCTTTTGTTTATTTAGATCCACCATATAGGCCGATTTCAAATTCTGCTAGTTTCACTAGTTATACTAAATCAAATTTTAATGACGAAAATCAAAAAGAATTAGCTGAGTATTATAAAAGAATTTCTAAAAAAGGAGCAAAAGCTATTTTAAGCAATTCTGATCCTAAAAATGAAAATAAAGATGATAATTTCTTTGATGATTTATATAATGATTTTTCAATAGATAGAGTGTATGCAAAGCGATTTATAAATAGTAATAAAAATAAAAGAGGCCCTATAACTGAAATTTTAGTTAGAAATTATTAGTGATATTATGGTAAATTATGCTAAATTAGGATATTCTAGTTATCAAAATTATTTAATTGATTTTTATAAGAGTTTAATGTTGACTAATCATACTTTTGATTTTTTTGTTGATTGGGAAAAAATTTACAAGAATTTGGAAGATTCGATATTTGAAGTATCTTTACTAAATTCGTTAAGTAAAATAAATGAGGAAGATATTGAAAGTAAATTTAAAGAATTAATTAGAGAATATCCAAAAGTTGTTCCAATTTTGCCATTGATATTAGCTATTAGAAATAAAAAAGTTCCTATTTTTGATATTAATAATAAATCCTCAAAAGAAATTTCATTTAAGATTGATTCATTTGATGAGGATGATATTATTACTTTTTGCAGAGATACAGAATTATTAGAATTATTTAATAATATTAAAGATTTATATTCCTATCTTTTAGGTGTAGAAGTAGGTTTAGATTCAAATGCTCGTAAAAACCGTAGTGGACATATATTTGAAGATATAGTTGAAGATTTATTAAATGATAAAATAGATAATAAACCAGAGTATAGCATTGTTAAAGAGGATTCAAATATTCCTATTCATAGAAATAAAAGATTTGATTTCGTTATTTATAAAAATCAAAATCCAATAATTGCTTTTGAATGTAATTTTTATAATAGTACCGGTAGTAAACCAATAGAAGTAGCTCATGCTTATGTTGATCTTCAAAAAGAATTAAACGAAATGAATATTAAATTTATTTGGGTTACTGATGGTCAAGGTTGGAAAAAAATGCAAACTACATTAAGAAATGTTTCTAAGGATATTGAATTTATTGTTAATTATAATATATTAAATAAAATCTTTTTTAAGTTTTTAGAATGTAAATAAGAAAAATATTTAAGTTATTCAAAATATTGTTTACTAAAAAAGATTTAAAAACACATTTAAAATAAAATTAAGAGTAAATATGAAATGAATCTTCATTATAGATTCTATTAAAAATAATGATATAACATATATGATGTAATTTATTCTAAAATCAATGAAAATCCAAAAACTATTATTTTTAAAATTATTCATAGAAATATTGATGCCGAGTATAAATATTGAAGATGAATATCTCCATTATAAGAATGAAAAAATGGAAATGAATGTTAACTTGATAAAAATATTGTTGATAAGCTTAATGACTTTTCTAATGACATGTTATTAAATTCAAAATAAGTGAAAAATTTTCTTGTTTTAAAATCATCATAGATTCTGAGCTTTTTTATGTGGATTATGATTATTTTTTTGATAGTTTTGATTATATTTTAGAGGATTTTCATTTGTTAATTAAAAATCATTTAAGAGTATCTAAGTTTTCTTTATATAGTTTTGTTTTAGATCATTGAATTTAAAAGAAGTTTAATTATTGATGAGAATAAAAGTTATATTTGGAGAACATTTGAAGATACTTTTGAGTATTACTTTAATTTTGAACTTGATGGGGAAAAATTTCTCAAATTAGAAATTATTTAAAAACTCAAATAATGATAAAAGGACAGTATAATGATTTATTGGCAATATTAGACGATTTAATCTCTATCCTTGCTTGTGTTAATTATGTGTTATAATAGAAAGTATTACTTTTTAGCTTATTTTCACTAGTTTTTTATTAAAAAAAGCTTTAAATAGTTATTACTTTAAAATATTAATAAATAATTTGGAGAAATAAAAAATGCATATTCCCGATGGTTTAATTTCTATTAATCAAGCAATTGTTTATTGGATTATATCCATAGTCATATTAGCTATTTTCTTTTTAAGAATTTCTAAAAAAGTTGATATGAGTAAAAGGTCTCTTTTAACTGCTCTTTTTACCACAGCTTTTATTGTTGCAACTTCTATTACAGTTCCTTCACCTTTAGGTGTTCCAATGCACTTTTTTTTAATTCCACTTGTTGTTATTATTTTAGGTCCACTAAATGCTTCTTTAGTTGCATTTTTAGGACTTTTAATACAAGCATTATTGCTGGGAATGGGTGGTATTACTACTTTAGGAGCTAATGTTTTAGATATGGGTATTGTTTTAAGTTTAGTGGTATATGGAATTTATACTTTATTTTTTAATATTGATTATAGATTAGCTATTTTTATTTCAACAATATCTGGGATTTTAGCTGCTAGTGTTGCTCAGATTATTATTTTGTC
The DNA here is from genome assembly GCF_001639275.1 of Methanobrevibacter oralis. Lineage (NCBI taxonomy): Archaea > Methanobacteriati > Methanobacteriota > Methanobacteria > Methanobacteriales > Methanobacteriaceae > Methanobrevibacter > Methanobrevibacter oralis. The sequence continues at coordinate 25,600 of NZ_LWMU01000047.1, read as the reverse complement.
TTTGACAAACACTACAAGTTTGGAAGTTTTACTTGGAAGTTTACTGCCTTATTATTTAATGGTTGGTATTATTGAAGGTGTTTTTAATATTATTGTTTTGGAGTTTTTATCTAGACTTAGAGGAGATATTTTAGAAATTGAAAAGGTTTGAGGTGTTAATTTGAAAAGAGTATTATTAGTTTTAATTTTATTTTTTGTTTTAGCATTATCTGTATCTTCAACTAGTGCTCATGGTGCTGATTTAACCGAGGATACTATGATTATTGCAAATGAGTCAAATGGAATTCTTGCAAAAAAAATTGTTGATGATTTAGGTTTAAATATTACTGTTTATAAATTTGAATCTGAAGGGGATGTTGAGCACCAGCTTGAACATGCAATTACAAATCCTAACAAAAGAATTTTAGCTATTGCTTATCAAGATACTGTTAATGGTTATTTAGAAAATCATAGTGAGTTAAAAAATAGGGTCATTGTTAGTGATGATGATAATGCATCTATTGGTGAAAATGCTCAGAATTTAATTTCAATCGATGTTTCTAACCAAAAAGATGATTTTACCACTCCTTTAGTTGTTGGTTTAATAATTGGTTGTGTTATTGGTCTTATTGGTGGGGTATTTATTCTTAGGTTTAAATCGTAAATTAGCTGAAAAGTATTCAAAATTTTGAATTTAATTTATATATGATATCATATATATTATATTTTAATGAAAAAATTTAAATTAGATGAAAATCGTAAATATGCATTTGATTTTATTGTAACAATACTTTATATGCAGCATCTTTTTATTAAAGCTAAAAAAGCACGTGAATTTTCAATTGATGTTATTGATTATTATATTATTTTAGAAATTATTCATCATAATAATAATGAATTCATTCAGAAGGATTTTGCACAGCTTTTTGATAAAAATGAAAGTTCTATTACACGTGCTTTAAATCATCTTGAAAAATCTGGTTATATTGAGAGAATTTTATGTGAGGATAATAAGAGTAAATTAGTTAAATTATCTCCTACTGGACGTAATATTGTTTTAGAAGTTGAAAAAGAAGTTTCTAAATTTGATGAGTATATTTTCTCAGATTTTAGTCCTGAAAATGTAAAAGTAGGTATTAAAAATCTTATTGATATTGCCAACAATTCCTTTGATTATATTGACAATATTTAAATATTATAATCCATATATTAATAATTGCATCATGCAAGTATACTCCAATTTCGTATTATATCCGTTTTTAAATTACAAATTTTCTTGCATGATGATTTTTTTTAAATTTATTTAATAATATTTATATATTTTATCGACTAAATTAGTATACAAGTAAACTAATGTTTGCTTTTAAAGAAAAGTGGTGTTAAAAAATGAATATAAAAAATGTTGTAGTTGCAGGTGGAGGAGTTTTAGGAAGCCAAATTGCATTTCAATCAGCATTTTGCGGATTTAATGTAACAATCTGGTTGAGAAGTGAGGGATCAATTGGACGAACAAAACCTAAACTCGAAAGATTAAGAGACATATATCTAAACACATTAGAACAAATGAAAACAGATAAAAGTGCATATTGTAGGGGTTTTAGCGATAAAGAAGACCTAACAATAGATGAAATTGATGAACTAAAAGAATGTACAATAAAAGCATATGATGGAATTAAATTAACAACAAGTTATGAAGATGCAGCAGCAGATGCTGATTTAGTAATAGAAGCAATTGCAGAAGATCCAGAACAAAAAATTTCATTTTACCAAGAATTAGCAAAACATCTTCCAGAAAAAACAATTCTTGTGACAAACTCTTCAACAATGCTTCCAAGTAGCTTTGCAAAATACACTGGCAGACCAGAAAAATACCTTGCACTACACTTTGCAAACTCGATCTGGTCAAATAATACTGCTGAAATAATGGGGCATAGTGAAACTCAACAAGAATACTATGATGAAGTAGTTAAATTTGCAGAAGATATAAATATGGTTCCTCTAAAACTTAAAAAAGAACAACCAGGTTATATTTTAAACTCAATGCTTGTTCCGTTTTTAAGTGCAGCAGAAGCGTTACTAGCAAATGATGTAGCAGATCATGAAACAATTGATAAGACATGGATTTTAGCAACTGGAGCTCCAATTGGACCATTCCGTATATTAGATATTGTAGGTTTAACTACTGCATATAATATTGTAATTATGAACCCTGAAGCTGGAGACAAAAATACAACACCAGGTAAAATTGCAGCATTACTAAAAGAAAAAATAGACGAAGGAAAAACAGGAATAAATGCAGGAGAAGGATTTTATAAATACACATAAAATCTTTCTTTTTTTTATTTTAAATTTAAGGAGTATATTTAATGAGATTTGAGAAAACAAAAGGATTTTATGATACAAGTCGTTTAGGAGATTTACTCTATGTTTTTCACAAAAACCATAAAATATATTTAAATAATGCTCTTTTAAAACATGGCATAAGTTTAATTCAAGTATTATGTATTGTAATGATATATACTGGAGATGAATTAAACCAAAAAGATTTAGCAGATGGCCTATATTTATCAAAAGGAGCCATTACAAAAGCTATAAATAAATTAGAAAAAAATTCTTATGTTACAAGAGAAAAATTAAAAGAAGATAAACGCCAATATATTTTAAAATTAACACCAAAGGGTGAAAGTATAATTCCATTAATCGAAGAAATAAACAATGAATGGGAGAAAAAAATGGATTTTAAAAACTTAACCCCTGAATTTTATGAAACATTTAAACAGTTAACAGCCAAATCCATTGATTTAAATTAAAAAAACATTAATAATATTTATTAATTATTACCGCAATAATATGAATATGGCAAATAAAAATGTTGAAGTAATGAGAGGAAATCCAGAAATAGCTGTTAGAAAATTAGCTATTCCCATTATGATTTCCATGCTTTTAACAGCTTCTTATAATATTATTGATGGAATTTGGATAGCTGGACTTGGTCAAGCTGCAATTGCAGGAATTGGTTTTGTAACTCCAATCTTTATGATTTTGAATGGAGTAAGTGTAGGTTTAGGTAGTGGAGCTACAAGTAGTATTAGTCGTTTTGTAGGTGCAAAAAACCAACAAAAAGCATCTCAATCAGCTGAACACTCCCTTTTGATTATTTTAATAGCATCAATTATCTTAACAATCGTATTATTAATTTCTCAAAAAACATTACTTATTTCATATGGTGCAACAGGCCAGGCATTAGATGAAGCATTAAATTATGCAACACCACTATTTTTAGGTTTAATAGGATTTATGTTTGCAAATGGTGCAAGTGGAATCCTTCGTGGTGAAGGAGATATGAAAAGAGCGATGTATGCTGTAATTGTATCTGTTATTCTAAATGCAATACTAGACCCAATTTTTATTTATGTATTAGGATTTGGGTCAGCTGGAGCATCGCTTGCAACAGTATTTAGTTCTGTTTCATCAGCCTGTGTAATTTTATACTGGATCTTAATTAAAAAAGACACATATATTGATGTTAAACTTAAAAAATTTAAATGGGATTCAAATATAGTTAAAGACATATTAAAAGTAGGAATTCCAGCTTCAATAGACATGTTTGTAATGTCAATAGCAATGTCAATGTATTTATCATTTATAGCTACTATTGGTGGAGAATATGGAATTGCAGCTTTTAGTTCAGGAAACCGATTATATTTATTTGCAATCATGCCCCTAACAGCTATTGGAAGTGCAGTTACAGCAGTTAGTGGAAGTGCATATGGAGCTAAAAATGGGGAGTATATATCAAGAGCACATATTTTTGGTTCTAAATTTGGAATTTTATTTGGAAGTGCAGTAACAATCCTATTAGTAGTATTTGCACCACAATTATCACTTTTATTTGCATATACGTCAGATACAGCAGCATTAGTTCCAGGTATTACTCAATATTTACGAATTGCATGTTTATGTCTTCCATTTACAGGTGCTGGAATGGTTTCAAGCTTTTTATATCAGGGCTTAGGAAAAGGATTTATGAGTTTGTCTTGGACCATAATAAGAGAAGTCATATTTACTGTTAGTTTAACTTATTTATTTGGAATAATAATAGGATGGGGTTTAATAGGAATTTGGTCAGGAATTGCATTAGGTAGAACCTTAGCTAGTGTTTTAAACTTTATTACTGCAAGATTTACTATAAGACATGTAAGGTCTAATTTAGTAAAATAATTATTAATATTATTTTTTTTTGTATTTTAACTAATTGAACACTTGTTAAAAGATTAAAAAAATATGTCAAAGAGCTAAAATTGACAGTCATATTTTAAATTGAAAGTATCTTGAATTAAAATAATGGATTTATTTTATAAAGTCGCAAAGTACAAAATATAGTTTATTTCTTTTTGATTTAATGTAGTATTTTGTAATAAGATTATATTTTACATTTTTTACAGGATATGTCATAATAACTGCATTGTGAAATATTTATAATATTTGATGACCCTTGTGATAATTCTTTTTTAGCATTGCTTATGAAAAATTTTAGCTTTGTTTTATTTCTTGTACTTTTAACTTGACTTGAAGCGTAAAATGATTATTTAAGTGAAGCAATGTCAAATGCAAAGCACCTTCAGTAAGTTTTTTACATCTTCGTATTTTAAATAATGTAAAACTCCAGCAGCTACGAAAATAACTCCATTTTCTTTATTGAATGGAATATTATTAAACCAAGAATGATCTGTTAGATTACAAACATAATTTCTTTCTTTTTTCCCTCATGGTATATATTGATTACTTAGTTTTATTACTTTGTTTAAATCAAGATTTATCCAATCATTAGAATTATTCTTCATTTGTCTCCTAAGACAGGATAATTCAGCACCCATTTCAACAACACAAGCTTGAGGATGTATTTTTAAATAATCATTAATTGCTCATGATAAATTATATTGTCTAATAGCTCCAGTAAGACTTGCTACTTGCATGGTATAAAATATGAGGGGGTTTTTTTTAAATCCATTTCATTTAAAATTCTTTTAGCATCATTATCAGGTAGCATGGAGGGTAATTTTTCACAAGCTAATGCTCGGCACCATAATGGTATGTATAATGTTTGTTCAACACTATTTTTTTAAAATTTATTTGACATGATATCACTACAATAGAAAAGTATTAAAGTTTTGTTATGCCTAAATATTTTCATGTCTAAGTTTAATAAAGTTTCTAAAACCCTTTTTGTACCTATGATGGGAAGAATTTATTCAAGTGAAAATTATCCTAATATTTTATATGATAAAACAGCATTAAAATTAAAGCCTAAACTTCCCAATATCAATAAAAAACAATCAGAATACACATTTATGGCAAGTGCTGTTCGAAGTATGAATATTGATAGATATGTAAAGGATTATTTAAAAAGAAACACAAATGGAATTATTATAGAATTAGGTTGTGGACTTGAAACAACTTACAACAGATGTTATGATGGAAAAACTAAATGGTATGAGCTAGATTTACCTGAAGTAATTGAATATAGAGTGGAATTACTTCCCCAACATGAAAACCAAACTTTAATTAAAGGATCTATTTTAGAAGATGATTGGTTAGAAAATTTTGACCTAAATACTCCTGTTTTATTTATCGCAGGAGGATTATTTCATTATTTTTCTCATGATGAAGTAATTAAATCATTTAAAATATTGCAAAACTTTAAAAATGCGGAATTAGTTTTTGATACTTTAAATAAATGGGGAATTCGTGGAATTAAAAGATACATGAAAGAATTAGGACACGATGAAGCTACAATGTATTTTTATGTTGATAATGGAGAAAAATTAGCTAAAAAAATTGGAGCCACACTTTTAAGAGAAGAAAAATATTACAAACACACAAATAAAAAAGGAATGCAATTTATGACAAAATCATCAATGATAATATCTGATTTATTGAATATGGTAAAAATGATTCATTTAAAATTATAATTCATTCAAAATATTTATTGTTTTTTGTGTTTATTTTTTTGTATACCTGTGGTATCAGCTGAAGATAACTCTATTAATCATTTTCAGGAATAGCCATTGATGATGGAATATCTGACATATTAATTTAGGTATTAGCGAGTCTGCTAACTTTGATGTAATTTTCAATTACTAAGTCTAGTAATTTTACTAATGTCGTTGTTGGATCTAATAAGACTCATAATGGTACAACAAACAATACAACTAAAGTATTATAACCTAATTTAAGTGTTATAATGATTTTTAATACTTATATTGTTAATCTTGGAGATATTACAAGCTTTACAATTATACTTTTTTTAAAATAAATTTTATTAAAATGGATTTTATTTTTATTTAGTTATTTTTTCTAAATAAAAAAAATTCATAGTTCTTATAAACGAACTACCTATTTAAATAGTGATTTTGACCATAATATCAATTAGAGAGAGGATATTTTAGGAGGTGAAAATCATGGTTGAAACTTACCAGTACAGTCATGAAGATTGTTATATTAAAAAAACCCTTAAAATATTAAATAAAAAATGGGCAATTGTCATACTTAAAGATTTATTCACTGGTAAAAGGTATTTTAGTCAATTTCTTGAGGATAAACCCGACTTAAGAAATAATGTATTATCTTATACATTGAAATGCTTAGAAAAAAATCAGCTAATAGAAAAGAAAACTACCTCTTTGAATAAAACATCGACTGAATATCATTTAACTGTTAAAGGACGAAAATTAAATAAAACATTATATGAAATGGCAATGTTTGGTTTATATGAATTAAGCGATGAAGATTTAATTAAAAAAGAGGAAATAAAGTCTAAAATAACTAATATATTGTGTAATAATTAATTCTATTATTAGAATTAAATAAAAAATAGGGGTGTAGAAATGGTATCTAAAAAGAAAACATCTGAAATATGGCCAGTAATTACTGGAGATTATATTGTTGGAGATCCAGAAAGTCCAGTTGCAGTAGCTACATTAGCTTCTCATATAGAGTCAGAACTTTCTGGAGCAGCAATTGCAGGACCCTGTAAGACAGAAAATTTGGGAATTGAAAAAGTTGTTGCAAATATTATTTCAAATCCTAATATTCGATTCTTAATATTATCTGGTTCAGAAGTACAAGGCCACATTACTGGACAAAGTTTTAAAGCTTTGTTTGAGAATGGTGCAGAGGAAAATAAAAAGAAAATTATTGGAGCAACAGGTGCTATTCCCTTTGTTGAAAATTTACCTTTCGATGCGATTGAAAGATTCCAACAACAACTGGAATTAATTGATTTAATTGACGATGAGGAAATAAGTACTATTCAACAAAAAATTAATGATTGTATTGAACAAGATTGTGGTGCTTGTGAAGAAGAAACTTTGATAATATCATTTTCTGAAGAAAATGAACAAAGTATCATTGTTTCTAATGAAAAAAGTGATGTTGAATTAGAAGTGTAAATTTTAAATTTACACTTTCTTTTTTTTTAAATAACTCTTTAAAGTAAATAAAATTAAACTTATAATTATAGCTAAAACTGGTTATCCAATGTTTGTATAGATATTTTAGAAAACATTACATCAACAAATAAAACTTATGATTTAGTTGAAATAGTGTATAATATTTTATCTTGAAAATACTATTTAAAGAAATATTTAAATATTTGATGATGTAAAATAATTTATACAAATTGAGGTGATAATAATGCGTAAGATTACAATCAGTTTAATCATGTTAGTAATAATATGTGTTGCTGTTATGCTTCCATTAGCTGCTACTAGTCAATCAAATTCATTGGTTGTATCATATGGTGAAACTACATACCACAATTCTCAATACAAAAGTTTTGTTGATAATTACTTTGTTAACAATGCACATATTAACATGAACGATGTTGAAAGTGAAGTAGTAAGTGCTGAAGATGTTAATGAAATCTCATCAGGTATTTCTCAAAGAACATACTCTTCAAATCAAATATTTTCATCAGCATTACTTGATTTAAATGAAACAAATGGTATTACTATTACTGTAGATACTTCTAAAATCACAACTGTAACACCAGCAATGTTTAAAACAGCTCTTGATTCAGCTGGTATTAATCAAGGACATGTATATGTAACTAGTCCTGTTGTTTCTACTGGTGAGTCTGCTCTTGCAGGTATTATGGATTCTTATGAAGAAGCTACTGATATTGAAATTCCTGATAAAGTTAAAGAAGCTGCTAATGGCGAAATTCATGCTCAAAGTGAAATTGTTAATAATTCTAATGTTGATGGTGATAAATTAGCTAATTTAGTGTCTGATGTTAAAGAACAAGTTAAACAAGAAAATACTTCATCAAAAGATACAATTATTAATATAATTAACAATGTAGCTATTCAAAATAATATTAATCTCTCTGATGCCGATGTTGATAAACTTGCAGATGCGATTTCACAATCTCAATCTGTGCAAGATCAAGCTTCACAATATAAACAGCAACTTGATAGTTTCTTAAAAAGTGATGAAGGTCAATCAATATTCAATCAAATTATTAGTTATATAAAAAATTTTTTTAACTAAGATTTTTTTTATTTTTGGGTAAATAAAAATTTCTTGTGATTTAATTTTAAATTTAGGTTATTATAAATTTTTATATTGTTTTTTAAGCACTCCTAATAAATAATACCTTTAAATATTACTTATAATATATTATATACTATGCTCGTGAGAGTATATTAAAGGGAGTTTTTAAAAATGAGACATGGTAGAAGATATAGAGGTCGTCCTCTATTGAGGCCAAGACCTTATTCCTTATTAGGTTTAGTTGCTACTGGTATTGTAGCTAAAAAGGTGTATGATAAAGTAAAAGAATAGTTTAACTATTCCTTACTTCCTTTTTATTTTTAACTATTTTTAAGTTTCTTATTTATGTTTTCAGATGATAAGTAATAGTAAATATAAAATCCAAGCAAAATACGGTTGTAAAAAAACATGCAACTAATATCCAAGTTATAATTGGTATTATACCTCCAAATAATGTCATCCATTTAAGATGAATAGCAACTGCAAATAAAGCAATCATCTAATTCTCATTTGGAATAATATTTAATTAAAATGCAAAAAATACTCAGTGAAATTATATTAGTTTATGAGGCATATCACTTTTATCTCTAGGATAATTATTTGTGGTTAATTCTTTTTTAATAAATTTAAGTCTTGTATCAAGAAATTTTCTACCAGCACTGCTTGCACAGAAAATAGGAATCTTTTTACCATAATAATAAGGTTTATGTTCATCGGCATATTCAAAAATACTCTTTGATGCACATGCTGTTACAATGTCTGCATTTTCAAATATCATTTTTGTTTCATCTTCACTACATCCACTTGTATGTGCAACAAATATGTAAATATTTACATCATCATCAACAGGATAATTTCTAATTTTTTCAATGCTTTTAGATGGAATAACTGTTACTGCAATGTTTTTATAACCTTTTTTAATAGCTAGTTTTAAACCTTCTAATTGGTTTATTTCGCCAGTATTAGGATTTAAAACAACACATTCTTCTTTTTCTAGATTTCTAATAACTTTTGGAATAGGAGTTGTTTTTACAATGCAAGATACTCTCCCACCAACACCTTGAACAACATTAGGATTTTCCATTAAAATAGTGCCTGCACCATCACAAACACCAACTACACAATCAATATTTCCTTTTTCCATATTTGTTTTTAAAATTTCGGAAATACCGACTGTAACGGCATCATCCATTTTAATTATTCTATCTGGAGTACACATTCCAAAGTCTTTAATTCTAAATTCAATATTTTTACGAATAAAGTCAGAATCAATTTTTTTAACACCATAAAATGAATGAAACATTGGGCAATATTCAACATCGGATTCTCCAATTTCACTAATCTTTCCATTTTCAATAACTACTTTCACTTTACCTAACGTTTCAATCACATGTTTATCTTTATGCATATAACCAACTCATGTTAAAGTTTTTATAGATATTTTATATATATTATTAATTATAGGTGTTTTTATGAATTCTAATAGATATTATCTTAAAGATTATTTTAATAAAACAGATATTTTTAAAGATTCTAATAGTTATGTTATAGATAATGAGAATAAAACTAGCTATTTTTTAGATTTAGACTGTGGTAAGGGTAATATTATTAGTTATCACGTTTTTAATGGAATTGATCTTCAATTTAATAGTTTTAATTCACTAAATTGCAATCAACTTAGATTCACACCTGACGAAGATTTAATTGTAATAAATCATTGTAATAAGGGACGTTATGAATGTAGGGTGCAGGGAGATATTCTTCTTTATTTAGGTGAAGGAGAATTAGCTGCTAGTATAAGTAGTATTGATTATGATATTTCTGAATTTCCATTAGGATATTATGAAGGTTTAGAAATATCTTTTGATTGTAAGGTAGCTCAAAAATCATTAGATGAATTTATTGGTGTTGGTGAAATTAATTTATCTGAGTTATTTAATAAATTAAAAGAAAATGGTGGTTTTGTCATTGTAGGTGCTAAAGATGAAATAAACCACATTATTGGTGAGATTTATGAAGTTGATGATAATATTAATGAGGTTTATTTTAAATTAAAGATTGTTGAGTTTTTAATATTTTTATTGAAATTGGAAATTGGTGATACTAATACAAATAAAAATCACTGTTCATTAAAACATGTAACTATAGTTAAACGAATTAAAAATTATTTAATTGATAATTTAGACACAAATATTACTTTAAATGATTTATCAAATAGGTATGGAATCAGTAAAACATCTATTAAAAATTGTTTTAAAGAAGTTTATGGTAAATCTATTTTTCAGTGGAGAAAAGAATATCGTCTTCAAGTTGCAGCTAATCTTTTAATTTCATCAGATAAATCAATTAAAGAAATTTCAACCGAAATTGGATATAAGAATCATAGTAAATTTTCATCTGCATTCAAAGAATATTTTGAATTAACTCCTTCATCTTACCGCAGTTTAAAAAAATAACTAGATTAATTAAGAAATTTTTTCCATAATTTAACCAGTTAATTAAATTAGATATTATTTAAAAAAATAAACCATGGTAAAATCAATTAATATAAAATCAATCTACTTTAGAGTTATTTTCTCGGGAGGAGGAGACTCATGGATTTAATTCACATTTACTGTCAAATTGTAGATTAGGTATTAGTATGTGTTGATTGTGGTTGGACAATAAAAAGAAGAGTATTTATATTAAATTTACACAAACAATTAATATGTATTGATGATGGTTGAACAGCGATTAGAAAATATTGGGCATGTCCCAATTTTTCTATTTTAATTAAAATTAAGGTGATAAATATGGTAAATTTTGAAAAATTTCCGATTTCTAGTGCAAATTACATTGCTGGGTATAAAGTTGTTGAAAATAAAGGATTTGTATATGGTTTAACTGTTCGAAGCCGGGGTATTGGTGGAGATATAGGAGCTGGTGTTAAATCTATTTTTGGTGGAGAAATCAAACAATATGTTAAAATGATGGAAGAATCAAGAGATGAATCTATTGAACGATGTATTACCCATGCAAAAGAATTAGGTGCAAATGCAATAGTTTCTTTAAGAATGGATTCAGATAGTATTTCTACAAATATGCAAGAAGTTTTAGCATATGGTACTGCTGTTGTTATTGAAAAAGAATAATCTTTTTTTAATTTAATTAATGCTAATTAATAGCATTAATCACATATTTAATACATAATCATTAAATATTATTATTTTCATATGTTATTATTAATGAAATGCAGTAAATGTGGTAATGAAAATAAGGACACAGCTAATTTTTGTAAAGTGTGTGGAAATAAATTATATTCTAAAAACACTGAAACTAAATCTAGTTATAATCAAAAACTTATTATAATAGCTTTAATATTAGTGATTATTATTTTAATTGCTGCTATTTCCTTTTTAACTGTTAATAATAATCCAGATACTTCAGATGATGTTAATATTAAAAGTGCAGATAGTATTGAAGATGGAGCTGCTGAAAGTGAGGAAGTCACACATACTCCAACAAAAACATCTTCTGTTGAATCTCATGAAAAGTCTTGGCAGTTAATTGGTAGCTATTCAGGATCAGGTTCAGGTTTTGAAACAATTTCTGTACCTCCAGGTAAAATTAAAGTAGAAGTTTCTGCTTATCCTATTAAAAATTATGCTACTAATCATGTATATGTTTCAGGTTCTAATGGTAAGGAAATTGGTGTTGATTGGGGTTCAAAAAGTGCTGTTAAAACTAGATCTGATTCTGTTACTTATACTTCAGATACTAGTGAAACCTTTAGTATAGATTATTATGAAACTGTAAGTTGGGAAGTTAACTTCTATATTTATGAATAATTTCCTAAACTTTTTTTCTTTTTTTTAAATTAAAACTATAATAAATTAAAATAAATAACAAATAATAAAACTAGTTAATTATTATATTCAGAATTAATTAAAACAATCAGCATGAAATAAAATAAGATTTTATGTAGTTATATATATACCATAAAACTATTCAATTACATGAACATCGGCATCACTATCAAATGGATTAGTACGTATAGCTAATGAAATCATGTACGGGTAAAATTGATTTAAATATTTTAAATAGTAAATCCACTCATATACAAGGTGAGTATATACTCTTTTAATATCTCCAGTTAAATGATTAAAATCAACATCATCAATATTACTTAAATCTCCTCTACGAGAAAGTTCTTCATCTAAATGTAAAAGAGCAAGAACTAAAGCTGAAAATTCATCTTTTTCAAATAAATTTGGATTATTTATAAGGTTAATAATGAATTCTCTGTTTTTTTCAATACTAACATGAATGCTGGTTAAGAATTCTTCACGATCTTCTAGTGGAACATCAGCTTCAAAATCAATTGGAGAGTCTCTTAATTCTTTTAATTTATTTTCATAATCTTTATCTGTCCAATTTTTAATTGATTTTAAGTCTTTGGTTTTTGATTTATTTTTATTAGCTTTACTAATTTCACTAATTAAATCATTACCTATTTCAGTAAAAAAAGTTCCCATAAGCATGTCTAATTTTTCGAGAATAGCTTCTCTTTCTTTTTTACTCATAATTCCATCAAGTAATAATGCAACAATAAGAATATTTACAGGAATAAAACCAATTTGTTTCCATAAGTATGCAACAACTTCTTCTGGATCACCTAGAACAATAATTCTAGATACGAAAAAAATAGAAGCAATTATTAGCATAACAATAGCAAATTTAAATTTCCAACTTCTTCCACTATTTCGTCTCATTTAATAATCTCCATAATCTTTAAGATTTCCCCTAAGTTATTTTTATATATTTAATATTTAACACTAAATTAATTATATACTTTTATTTCAATATTATTAAATAGTGTTTATATGAAAGAGGATAGGAGCGCCACTAATCCATTTACAGGAAAAAAAAGCACTTTGATATATTAATGATGATTTTTTAAATGAATCTTATATGATTTAAGACAAACAAACTATTAGATGATACTAACAATGGAAAAATTTTAGCTAATATAACTATTAGATTAATAAATGCTGTTGAAGAGTATTTAGCAAGTATTGGCAGGTCTGTAATACAATCTTTTTCAAGACAACATGAACTTGAAGCAAATAGGCTGGGGATGACAATTATTAATTGGGCAGGATACGATATATCTGGAATTCCTAATTTTTGGAGAAAAATGAGTCAAACATCATCTCATGAGTTCGATTTCTTTTCAACATATCCTGCAGATTCTAAACGTATTAAAAATATCGAGAATTTATTAAAAGAAATTAAAACAAATAATAATTTATTTTAAGCTAATAGTAGCTTTTGTCCAATTGTGGAAATCCAATAAGTGAAGATGATTATATTTGCACTAATTGTGGTAAAAAATTAAAGGAAAATTAAAATTAATTAATTTTCCAATTAATGCTTTTGTTTTGTATATTAACCATTTTATAAAATATTCCTTCATTTTCAAGTAATTCTTCAGGAGAACCCTCTTCAACAATAAAACCATTATCAAGTACAATAATTTTATCAGCATTAGCTATTGTACGCATACGATGTGCAATAATAATAACTGTTTTATTTTGAATAAGACTTGATAATGCTTTTTGAATTAATGATTCGTTTTCAACATCTAAAAATGAAGTAGCTTCATCTAAAAGAATTATTGGAGCATTTTTAAGAATAGCTCTTGCAATAGAAATTCTTTGTCTTTCTCCACCTGAAAGTAATGCACCATTTTCACCAATTATAGTATCATAGCCTTCTGGTAACTTTAAAACAAATTCATCACATTGAGCAGCTCTTGCAGCTTCAAATACTTCTTCATCACTGGCATCTTTTTTACCAATTCTAATGTTTTCCATAACAGTATCATTAAAAAGCACTACATCTTGGAAAACAATAGAATAATTTTCTAAGATCTTTTCTGAATCAACATTAGCTAAATCTACTCCACCTAAAGACACACTACCTTTATCAGGATCCCAAAATTTAGCTGCTAATTTAGATACAGTACTTTTACCTCCACCGGATGGGCCGATTAATGCAGTTACTTCTCCTTGTTTTGCTGTGAAGTTAATATTATTTAAGGTATTGGTTGAATCTTCTTTAAAATCATTATATGCAAATTCAACATCTTTAAATTCAATATCGTATCCATCTAAGGTATAATTGTCTAAACTTTCTTTTGGAACAAGGGAATTAATTTCTTTCATATGTTCAATTTTTGTATTTGAAGCAATAATTTCAGCTAAAAACTGCAATGCGTTTTCAACTGGTGTAAATACGATAGCCGATGAGATCAAATAAACTAAAAATACGAATATGGACACTTCATTGTTGACAATTAAACTTGCTCCATAAAGCATAACTGATATGACACCTAATTTTAATATCATTTGTCCAATAATGACTCCAGGAGCTAATGCTAATTCAGTTTTAATTCTCATTGATTCTAAATTTTTGAATTTATTAGATAATTTATTTAAATATTTTTTTTCATAATTATATGATTTTAAATCACGAATAGACTCAATGCATTCTTGAATTCCATCTGTTGATGAACGGACTTCATAATGTAATTTTTCAGAGTATTTCTCATTAAGGGATTTAAATATAAGAAGCACGGCAAAAGATACAGGGACTGGCCATAGAAGAGCAATTGTTAATCTCCAATCAAAAGTTAAGAATCCTATTGTAATTATAATAAGGGTTATTATAGAACCTGTTAATTGAGGAATTGCATGTGAAAATACATGTTCTAAGTCAGTACAGTCATTCATAATTGTTGAACTTAAATCAGTTAAGTCTCTATTTTCAAAGAAAGCTAATGGAAGTTTTCTAAGACTTTCAGCTAAATTAATCCTTCTCTTTCCACTTTCAGTATATGTGGTGGTGTATAAGAAATAATACTGTCTGTAGTGTAAAATAAATATAATTCCCAAAACAACTAATATTGCTAGAATAAAAATGCCTAAATTAGGTTCTATATATTCTCCACCAGTTAAAGGTGTGATTAATAAGTATAGTAATCCTATATATAAACCTACAGGAAACATTAAACTTATATTTCCTAATACTGTGTAAATAATAGATTTAACTAAGTTTTTAGATCCCTCTTCAGTTAGTTCAAATCTCTTAGAAAAGTAATCAATCATTTAAATCACCTTCATTAACTAATTTCCATTGTATTGATTTGTTATATTCTTCCCACATTGATGAATAGAATCCATTTAACTCTAATAGTTCATTATGGGAACCTTCTTCAATGATTTCACCATTATTTATAACAATTATCCTATCTACATTTTGAATTGTTGATAATCTATGAGCTATTACAAGAACTGTTTTTCCTTTTGTGATTTCTGAAAGTGATTTTTGTATTTTGAGCTCATTTTCAGGATCAGCTAATGCAGTAGCTTCATCTAGAATAACAATAGGCGCATCTTTTAAAAGAGCTCTTGCAAGAGCAATTCTTTGTTGTTCACCACCAGATAAATAAAGTCCTTTTTTACCAATTTCACTATCAATTCCATCTTTTAATTTTTCAATTATATCGCTACATTGGGCAATTTCAAGAACTTCTAAGACTTTTTCACGACTTACAGATGAATCTCCCATTCTTACATTATTTAATATGGTATCTTTAAATAATTGGATATTTTGAAATACAAATGAAACGTTTTTCATTAGTTCCTCTTGGGACATATTTTTAATGTTCACGCCACCAATAGTAATTTCGCCTTCATTTACATCCCAAAATCTTGGAACAAGTGATGCGATTGTAGATTTACCACTTCCAGATGGACCAACTAAAGCAACAGTTTCACCTTCATAAACTTTAAAGTTAATATTCTTTAAGGTTCCATCATCATGATTTTGAGAGTTATTATAATCAAAATATACATTATTAAACTCAATATCATAGTTATTTGGTGATTGAGGATTAGAGGTATAATCTAGCGGTTTTTCATTTAATATAGTGTCAATTTTATCTATTGCATCACTTGCTATCATCCAATTTTGACTTACATACATGATTTTATTTAACATTACAGCAGCAAATGGTGTAAATATTATATAAAATATTAATTTTGATAAAAATGTAATATCAATTACTGAAGCTGTAAATAAGATTCCTACAGGGATTAATAGTGCAAAAAATCCATTTATAGATACTGTAAATGCAGTAAATGGTATTTGGGTAGATAATGTGTAGTTAGATACAAATTTACTATATTTTTTAATTGAATCATAGAAGTTTTTATATGAAAATATTGTTTGTTGAAATGTTTTAGTTACTGGCATTCCCCTAATATATTCAACTGCTTCTGCATTCATATTTTCAAGTGATCTTTGGTATAAAATCATGAAATTTTTACTTTTTGAACTGAACATTGGAATAAACATTGAAAATGCTATAAGTAGTGGAATTAGACATATTAACCCAAGTAACCAATCTACATAGAATAATATTATTAAAAATATAATTGGTGTTATTAATGCACCAATTAAGTCTGGTAACATATGAGCTAAAAATGCTTCTGTTTTTGAAGTACTATAATCTATAATTTTACTGAGTTTTCCAGAACTGTTTTTTGTAAAGTATCCTAATGGTAATTTAACAATATGATCAACAGCTTTTTGCTTCATATTTTTTTCATTATGAAATGCAGATAAGTGTGTTGACATTAAAGCAAAGAAGTATATTACTAAATTTAATATTGCAAATGTTAAAGCCATTATTGCATAGTTTTCAAGATTTTGAGCATTATTTATATTTGGAAATGCCAAACAAATTGCATCAACAAATTTCCATATATAATAAAATGGCATCATGGCACATATTGCAGCTACTGCAGATAAGATACAACCAAGAATACTTAAATATTTATATCTTCCTGAAAAGCTTAAAAGATAAAAAAATCTATTTTTATTAGTTGTTTTCATTTTTCTAACCTATTTTTTCTTTATTTAGGGTAATAATTAATTAGGTAAACCTAAAAATTATTATTTAAACTAAAAGGTCCATTTCTTAATTTTATTAAATAAAACTTAAAATGTAACTTTTAGTTAAAAATAGAATAATTAATTTTTTATTGTAAAAAATAAGAATTATCCTAAATATATATTAGATATCTTAAAATAATATATAAATATTATCATACCTAAAAGACAAATTAATCCAAAAAGACAAAATATTTATTTGGTATACCTAAATATATTTAAGTATTAAATAAAAATATTTAATTGAGGTAATTAAAATGTCTGTTGATACTTCGATTTTAAATAATGATGTAAATACATCTAAAATAGATAGATTGATTAGCCCTATTATGAATAAAATCTTTATTAATTGCCGTAAACCTGGTGGTTTTATGGGTTCAAAGATGATTAAAGGAATGAATGAAGATCATTTACCTATCCATAAATGGGGATTTGAACATATTGAGGTTAAAAATGATGATATAATTTTAGATGTAGGATGTGGTGGGGGAAGTAATGTAAATAGATTTTCAAAATTAGCTAAAAAAGGTAAAATTTATGGACTAGATTATAGTAAAACAAGTGTTAATGAGTCAATTAAATATAATAAAGACGAAATTGAAAAAGGACAAGTTAAAATTGTACAAGGAGACATATCAAAAACAGAATTTAATGATAATGCATTTAATATTGTTAGTGGATTTGAAACAAATTATTTTTGGCCAGATTTAGAAAAAAGTTTTAAAGAAATATATAGAATTCTACAGGATGATGGATACTTGTTTATTTGTAATGAAATGCAAAAAAGAGATACGATTAATCCAATGATTCAATATTTTTGTGACATAATGGATATGAAAATGTATTCTGAAGAAGAATATAGGAAATTATTAGAATCAATTGGTTTTAGAGAAATTAAATTTTATTCTAAAGACACACATACACAAGAAGAATTTCGACAATACATTCAAAACACTAAGCCATTTGAAATTAAATATATGTTTAAAAGGATGTTTAAAAAAGAATACTTAAATTATTTAGTTAAAGAAACTAAAAGTAAAAACTTAGGCGATTTGCTTTTAAGAATAGGAAATGGTGAAGATTTTTTTTACATTGAAGAAGATTTAAATAAGATTGCTGAATTTATACCTCATTGGTTTTCAGTTTATGCAAAAAAATAAATTCTGGTTATAAAATATTTTTTAATTAGATTTTATTTAGCTTCATATAAGCTAATTTAATTCGTATTATCTTAAGTTTGAAATTATATTCTTAATATTCATTTAATATAATGTTAAAATATTCTATTAATTAAATAAGCTTTTTTCAATCGAATTTTTGTAAACCTAAAATCGAAAGTATTATTAGGCATGCCAAAATAATATAATAAGCATGAGAGCTAGACATCGTAATGGTGGGTCTCCGTCATTGTTAGGCCTATTTATAGAACACGCAGCAAAACAAGCAATAAATACTGCAATAGAAAATAATAAGAGAAATGCAAATACTGATATTGTTTTTAGGATAAGAACAAGATTTTGTGATGGGCTTAGATGCCAAAAATGTGTATTAGCTTGTCCTAATAATGTTTTAACATTTAATGGTGGAAAAATAGCTATTAGGGATATTAAAGACTGTAGTTTTTGTGGAATATGTGAAGTAGCATGTCCAAAAAATTGTATTACAGTTAAAAAGAAAGTTTAAATTAATTTAATCACCACATTAATATTTTTTTAATAAGTAAAAAACAAATGAAAAACTTTAAATATAAGTTGTTGCCATAAGTTAATCTTGCAATTGATATAGAAAACCACACCATTATATCAAAATAGAATTTTGACTCAATGAGTTGATAAAATGACACCACAAAAATATTTAACCTATATTTCAGCTATTTAATAAGTACATATTCACCTTTTAATTAGATAGCTAATCTAGTAATTCAATTGTTAGAAATTAACCGCACCATTCGGAGAAAATAAAATGAATATTAATGTGAAAAAAACTATTTTAAATGCTGTAAATGTAAATGATGAATTTCCATTCTATGTAGATGAATTATCTAAAAATAACACCATGCCAACATATATGGGTCTTGCAGATGAAAAGTATACTTTCTATGAAATGAATGATGAATTTTTTGATTTTATTTCAAGAAAAATAAACAAAAACGGAATTTATATTAGATTAGTTCATGTATTTGGGGAAGCTTTTGGATTTACAAATCCAGAAGATATAATTGAAATCAATACACAAGGCAATATCTCTACATTTGGTATTGAGACTGGAAAATTTAAAAAAGACATTAAAACTAATGAACAAATTGAAGTGTGTGATGTTTTAGATTATGGTGTTAAAATTAAAGGAAATGAAATAAGCTTTGGAACAACAATCTTTTTAGATTATAATCATCTACCTTATTTTGCAGAGTTTGGATCTGTTAATAAAAATCGGGATTTATCACTAAACAATCCTTTAAACAAGAGTCTAATTGAAATAATGAAAGATTGTATTATATATGATAAATAAAATATTATTTTATAAGTTGAATTTTTTCAACTTATTTTTTTAGTTTAGAAAATAAATAAACAAATAATATTATAGAGTAAACTTTAAGGATTATGATTCTGCAGATTCAATTACTTTGGATTATAATGATGTTTTAAGTAGTTTTCATGAATTTAAGATTTAGACATATTTGAAAAGGTCAATCTATCAATAGTTCACTTTTTATATAGTGGACTATTTTTTAAAAAAGGAAATATAGGGCTGTTTGTCAGATAGGAGTTCTTAGATTAATAAATGGAAAAATATTAAATATTTAATCTGGTGAATGTAGTTACTGCGAAGTATGTGTTGATGTTTGTCCAAGGAATGTATTACAGTAGAGGATGATTTCTAACTTTATAAGAGAAATTTTTTTAAATATTAAATTCAATATTTAATTTAAGGTCAAATTATGAGATTATCTAAATCAAAAATAAACACTTATTTAAAATGTCCTCTTGAATTTAAATATCAATATATAGATAAAATAACTCCAGAAGAAAGTATTTACCTTCAAATAGGAAAAGAAGTTCATTATTTAGCAGAACAATTCATATATTTATATCAAGAAAATAAAATTGAAGATAATTTTTTAAAAACAATGTATGATTTAAATAAAAAACATTATCCAGAAACCAATTATCATGATCACTGTTATAATTTAGCTAAATTTTTTAAAGAAACAATTATAGATAAGAAATTAGATGTATATATGGCTGAGGAATACTTAATGGATGAAAAACATAATTTTAGTGGTATAGCGGACATTGTTTTGAGAAATCCAAAAGATGATACATTAACCATAATAGACTACAAAACAGGAAAAACTCGTTCAATTACTCCATATAGGCGAGAATTATGTTATTATAAAATGTTAATTGAAGAGTTATATCCTGAAGAAAATATAACTCAAGCAGGAGTGTATTTTACAAAAGAAGGGGATTATAGATTCTTAAATTTTACAGATTCAACTAAAAAGAGAACATATTGTGATAAAACTGAGTATCAAGAATATATTAATTTAATTGATGAGGTAAGATTCAATATTAATCAGGGAAAATTTCCACCTAAAAAACAATTTTTATGTAAATATTGTACTTTTTCTAAACAATGCCAAAAGGATAATATATTTTTTTAAATTTGCACATCTCTTATATATTTTGCAGGTACACCCCCAACAATAGTATAAGGTTTTACATCTTTAGTTACAACAGCACCTGCAGCTATTATTGCTCCATCACCTATGGTAACTCCTTGAAGAACCACAGCAGCAGAACCAATCCATACATCATCACCAATATGGATAGATTTTGGAATAAGATTTTGTCTTTCTTTTGGATTTTCACAGTGATTTAAAGTAGCTAGAATAACACCATGTCCTATTAAAACATTTTTTCCAATCCAAATTCCACCTTGGTCTTGAAATTTACAATCACTATTTATAAAAACATTTTCTTTTAAATGAATATTTTTACCGAAATCAGTATAAAATGGTGGGAATAAACGAAAATCATCACTTACTTCACTACCAATTAATTTAGAAAATAAGTCTCGAATTTCTTCTTGTCTATGGAAATTATTGTTAATTTCACATGTAATTTTACGAGCTTCTTCACTAAATAATGTTGAATATTTTCCAATATCTGAATCCATATCAACAACACTACTATTATTAAAATGTTCAATGAATTCATCTAAATTAACTAATTTCATAATATTATGTTGTTTTTATCAACATTTATTCTTTTTCATAATTTTAAATAAAATAAAGTTTTAGATAAAATATGGAAAAATTAGAAAAATATTAAATATATAAATCATATAAATTGTTTTATTGTAATTTATTCAGCTAACCTATTAAAGGTGAAAAGATGGAAGAAAATAAAAATTTTGCTTTAAAAGTTAAAAGTATCAGAGAAAGACAACAAATGACTATAGAAGAGGTTGCAGAAAAAAGTGGTGTAAAAATAGATGTTTTAAAAGCAATAGAGTCTGGAGAAATAATCCCATCACTTACTCCATTAACTAAAATGGCAAAAGCTTTAGATGTTAGACTTGGAACTTTTCTTGATGATGCACCACAATTAGGTCCTGTAGTTGTAAGAAATGGAAAACCTGACAATGTTTTATATTTTTCAGGAAGAGAAAACAATACAAAATCAAGTAATTTAGAGTTTCATCCATTAGGTGCAGGTAAAATTGATAGAAATATGGATCCTTTTATTATTGATATTACTTATGAGGAAAATTATGAATTGTCATCTCATGAAGGTGAAGAATTCATTTATGTACTTGAAGGGGAGATTGAAGTAGAATATGGAAAAGACAAATTTATTGTAAAGGCTGGAGATAGTATATATTACGATTCGGTTGTACCCCATCATTTACATGCACATGATGAAAAAGCAAGAATATTAGCTGTTTTATACACTCCATTCTAATGGTGATAATATGAGTGAACTATTTACAGAACTTTCATTAGGAAAATTTTTCGAAAAACAAGTTGAAAAACAGCCTGATCATGAATTCATGGTTTATCCAGATAGAAATCTTAGATTTACTTATAAAGAATTTAATGAAAGAGTTGATAATTTAGCTAAAGGGTTATTAGCTATTGGTATAAGAAAAGGTGATCATGTAGGTATATGGGCTAAAAATGTTCCTGAGTGGTTAACTTTCATGTTTGCAACTGCCAAAATTGGAGCAACAATTGTAACTGTAAATACAGCTTATCAAATTCATGAGTTAGAATATGTTTTAAAACAATCAGATATGAAAGCAATAGCTATGACTGATAGATTTAGAGATATAAACTATTTTGAAATTATGCATAATCTTGTTCCAGAAATGAAAGAATGTGAAAGGGGATTACTTGAAAGTGAAAATTTTCCATATTTAAAAAGCATTATCCACTTAGGCCAAGAGAAACACAGGGGAATGTATAATACTAATGAATTGTTATTACTTGGAATGAATTATGATGATGAGGAATATCAAAAAATAAAAGATTCTGTAACTCAACATGATGTAATTAATATGCAGTATACAAGTGGTACTGAAGGTTTTCCTAAAGGAGTAATGCTTACAAGTAGAAATATAGTAAATGATGGTTATTATATTGGAGAAAATATGAACTACACTAGTAATGATAAGCTATTATTGCAAGTACCTCTATTTCATTGTTTTGGAACAGTTTTAGGTGTTATGGCTGTAATTACTCATGGTTCTACTTTAATTGTTTTAGAAGAATATGATCCACTATTGGCAATATCATCTATTCAAAAAGAAAAATGTACTTCACTTTATGGAGTACCTACAATGTTTATTGGTATGATGAATCATCCAATGTTTGACATGTTTGACATGTCATCTCTTCGTACTGGAATTATGGCAGGGTCAACTTGTCCTGTTGAAACAATGAAAGATGCTATTGAAAAGTTAAATATGAAAGAAATTACTAGTGTTTATGGATTAACAGAAGCCTCACCGGGATTTACTCAAACTAATGCTAGTGATTCTTTTGAGAAAAAAATTCACACAGTAGGTAGGAAGTTCCCTAATGTTGAGGTAAAAATTATTGACCCTGAAACAGGCAAAGAAGTAGGTGTTGGTGAAGCTGGAGAAATCATGTGTAGAGGATTTAATGTTATGAAAGGATATTATAACATGCCTGAAAAAACTGCTGAGACTATTGAAGAAGATGGATGGTTACATACAGGAGATTTAGCTACTGTTGATGAAGATGGATATTATTCAATTGTTGGACGTATCAAAGACATGATTATTAGAGGTGGAGAAAACATTTATCCACGGGAAATTGAAGAGTTTTTATTCACTAATGACTGTGTTCAAGATGTTCAAGTAGCAGGAATTCCTGATGAAAAATATGGGGAAATTGTAGGTGCTTTTATTATTAAAAATGAAGGATTTGATGATATTACTGAAGCAGACATTCGTGATTTTTGTATTGGTCAAATTGCAAGATATAAAGTGCCTAAATATGTTTTCTTTGTTGATGAGTTTCCTCTTACAACAAGCGGTAAAATTCAAAAGTATAAACTAGGAAATATTGGTTTAGAGCTTCTTGAAAAAAGAAAAGAAAATGGTGAATTATAATAAGAAGTAATTATTTTATATATGCTTCTATAAATTTTCTTTTCAACTAAATTAATTTAAATATTGACTCTATTATTATTTTTTTAAACACCATTTATATACTGGGACAATCTAATAAAATTATGGGTTGAAAATATGATTACTTGCCAGTATATGGATGTTTAAATGATCCATCAGCAGCAATTTGTGAATCTTGCCGTTCTGATTTATCAGATTCTCTTGAATGGGATTATGACTAAATATTTAACTTGAAACCAGTTCCGATAAATTGAGCAACATCTCTTCCAACATCATCAAATACATTGATGTTAAGTACAGATGTTGTTCGGCCATCTTTTTTACAAACTGCTCTTGCAAAGAGTTTTTTGCCTTTAGGGGCATTTAAATAATTAATGTTTACTTGTTGAGCAACAGTAGGCCTATGTAACTGATTAGACAATACTGCAAATGCAAAATCTGCAAGAGTAAATATTACACCTCCCATCACACCACCATAAGCATTTAAATGGTTCTTATTTAGAGTCATACTACATAAACATTCCTTTTCACTTAATTCATCTAATTCAATTCCATTACTTGAAGCAAATAAATCATTTTTAAAAAATTCTTTTGCCTCATTTATATTACTAAAACTAACCATATATTCGTCTCCACTTAGTTTATCTATAAAACTTTAACATACATATTATGTTTTCCTGTAAATATAATTGTCATTATTAGATATAATATTATTTAATGAATCTGTTTTAAAACATAGTTATCTGTAATTATTGCATAAAAAGTTAAAAAAGCTAAATGTTTTAAGAGTATATAGAATTTGATGGAATATTTTTAGTTAGATTTATATAATATTTTATTCCAAATTTATTATTAAGAATAAAAATTTTTTTAGTTAGGTGATTAAAATGAATGAAACAGTGGGTGATAGATTAAAAAGATTAAGAAAAGATTTTAATTTTACTCAAAATCAAATTGCAGATTATTTGGGTTTTAAACAAGGACAAATTGCAAAATTAGAAAATAATGAACGAAAATTAAAGGGTAGTTCTTTAAATAAGTTATCTAATTTATATAAATGCTCTCCAGAATATATTATTACAGGAAAAGGAGAATATTCCAAAATAAATTTAGCATTTAGATCTAATAATAAAAATATATCCTTAGAAGATATTTCTGAAATGAATAGAATCATTGATAATTTGGAATTTTTATCAAGAATTACAGAAAGATTAGAATAGTAATTGATTTTAAAAGTAGGTTAGACTATGAATTCTGAAGATTATAAAAATTATTTAGAAATATAGTTTTTCTCGAAAAGTTTATACCATATAAATTACAAATTAATATTCATGGTAAAAAATAGCAAAAAAATTGAAGGACATCTTGAATTGGATGAAATTAAAGAGGTTATGAAAGAATATAAAGA
>NZ_LWMU01000046.1 GCF_001639275.1 Methanobrevibacter oralis | reverse complement strand
TCTTTATATTCTTTCATAACCTCTTTAATTTCATCCAATTCAAGATGTCCTTCAATTTTTTTGCTATTTTTTACCATGAATATTAATTTGTAATTTATATGGTATAAACTTTTCGAGAAAAACTATAATTCCAGCAATATTATTCATTTAAACTCTGTTGCTAAATTTGAAGTAGCTATTATTAATAATGATGATAAAAATACTGTAAAAAATGAAGTTAATGTTGCAATAAATAATACAATATTTCTAATTTTAAATTCCTATTCTCCATGAAAATTATTTTTTAAGTTTATTCATTAAACCAGATTTACGAGCATAATGGAATAAATATAATTGTACATAACCTGCATAATCACCAAATTCATCCATTCCAAATTCTCGAACCTTTGAAACACTAATATCTTTTCCATCAAAATAAAGATAGGAAATAATGCGTTTAATCCAAACGTCAGCTGGAAAAGCATTTTTAAAGTTAAATCCATAAAGTAAAATACAATCAGCAACTTTGGGACCAACACCTGGAACTTTCAGTATTGTTTCAAAAGCTTCGTCGTAAGACATTTTTGAAATTTCCGAAAGGTTCATTTCAAGTGCAAACATCAAAGATGCACTTTTAATGTAAGGTGCTCTATAACCTACACCACAAGATTTTAGATTATTTTTACACTTGAAACTGTCCTCTTCAATACCCAAAAAATCCATTTCTCCTAAGTCATCTAAATAAACTTCACTTAAAATAGATGGTGTAGGGAAAGTATAAAAATTATTATTATGAAATGAGTGCTTCTTTCCCCATTTTATTTTAATATCTCTAATAGATTTTGTCCATCTAGCTATTGAATTATTAGCAGAACAAATTGAAGATATAATACATTCAAATTTATCTTTAGCTATGAATAATCTTAAATCTTTACAAAAATTAGTCACATTTTCAAGTTCTGAATAATTATTTAGATATTTATAAAATTTATCTAAATTAAAATCTAAATCGAAAATTTCTTTTGTTTTCAGTATAGCTTGTTTATTCGAAATATCTCCATTATATTCTAAGCTTAAATAATTATTAGACTGTGAAACACTAAAAAAAACAGGTTTATTATCGACTAAAGCAACATCATTATAAGAATCATTTAATTTCATCCATGGATCTTGAGAAGTTTGACCAGAACTTTGAGTTAGTTCTAAATCAATAGGAGACTTTATAATCATAAACGAACAGGCACATTATTTTCTTTTAAATAATTTTTAACTTCACCAATTGAATATTGGTTAAAATGGAATATACTAGCTGCAAGAGCTGCACTAACATCAGTTTTTTCAAATACCTCTAAAATATCTTTTGGTTCACCAACACCACCACTAGCTATTACAGGAATATCAACTGCATCATTAATAGCTTTATTTAAAGCTATATCATAACCTTCCTGAGTTCCATCCCCATCCATACTAGTTAAAAGAATTTCACCTGCCCCCAATTCTTGACATTTCAAAGCCCAATCTATTGCATCTATTCCTGTAAACTCACGTCCACCATAAATACTGCAATCAAACCAACAATATCCTTTATTAGTATAAATCACATTTTTATCAGGCTCTTCATCAGGATTATCAATATATCTTCTTTTAGCATCAATGCCTATTACAACTGCTTGTGATCCAACAACTTTAGAAGCTTCAGTTAAAAGTTGAGGATTTTTAATGGCTGCTGTATTTATAGAACACTTATCAGCTCCAGCTCTAAGCATTTTAATATAATCATCAACTTTTCTTATCCCACCACCTACACAAATAGGCATGAAAACATTTTCAGTTAATCTATCAATAACCTCGCTCATTGTTGCTCGCCTTTCATGAGACGCTGTAATATCCAAAACAACAATTTCATCAGCCCCTTCTTCATAATATCGTGTAGCTAAATCTACAGGATTCCCTGCATATTTAATTTCTTTAAATTCCACGCCTTTAACAACTCTACCTTCAGGAACCTGTAAATCACAATCTAGACAAGGAATAATTCTTTTAGTTAACATGATAATCTAAATAAAAAAAGTAAGTATTTTATTAATAGTTAATAAAATTAAATGGAATATCTTAAAACAAAACAAAATATAGCTAAAATAATTGTTAAAACTATAACATGTTCAGGGGAAAGTTTTGGACCTAAACTTTCTTCATCAAAATACCTAACTAAACCTGCACCAGTTTGAGGCATTGAAATTTTATTATCTTTTTTTGCCATAATATCTCCTTTTTAATTGATAAAAAATAATCATTTACATTTATTTTTTTTATATTATATAAAGTTTAGATTTTTTCCTTTTTTATTACTTTAATATCGCTAATTCTAGTGTCAGGATATTGACCAAATTCATCTTTTTCAACAGCTTTTACCATATCCCATATTGTAAGTAAAGCAACACTAACACCTGTAATAGCCTCCATTTCAATTCCAGTCTTCCCAAAAGTATTTACTGCACAAATAACTATTATTTCTCCATCTTTAACTTCAAAATCAACTTCAATTCCACTTAAAGCTAATGGGTGACATAAAGGAATAATAGATGAAGTGTTTTTAACAGCCTGGATCGCTGCAATTTGAGCAGTAGTTAGTACATTACCCTTCTTAATATCTTCATTTTCTATTAATTGAATAGTATTTTTATCCAAAAAAATTTTTCCGCTAGCTATTGCTCTTCTTTTTTGATCTGGTTTATCTCCAACTTCAACCATGTGTACTCCACTATCAGTTAAATGTGTAAATTCAAGTTCCATATTATCACTTTTCACTTACTTCAATTACATCTAATTTTTCGCATTTAGCTTTAATGCCTAATAAATCTGAAACACTAGGATTACTTCTACCTTCATCTCCAGATATTAATTCTTTAATATATAATCCACCTTCTGTTTTAATAGTCATTTTAAATTGTTTATTGTTAATTTCTTCAATTGAAACATCTAACACATGTTTAATACGATTTTTATCTGTTCGTCTATGCATTACTCTTATTGGAGTTTGTTGATGGATTTCATCTAAATCTTTTAAATTAATCAATTTATTTTTATCATATTTTTTTTCACATTTAACATATGCATTGTATATTTTATATGTATCTGGAGAGGAAACCTTAATCTCGGCTTTTCTATTTCTTTTGCAGAATTTTAGATTATGATAAGAAGTTTTACCCTCATTAATCTTATTAATTTTATTTTCTAATGAATTAAGGTCTATTTTTCTAATTTTAGGCTCTTTAATTTCAAGAACAAAAGGTCTACCTGAACCTAACATTAAAACATCAATATCTTCACGACCTGCACCATGAAATTTTGCACTATATCCATTTGTAGCTTCTAAAATATGCTTAGAAATTAACTCTTCTACTGATTCGGAGTATTGTTTTCCTGTAAAGTTACATGCTTCACAGCCTTTACCTTTACAAACTCCACAAGGCCATTTAGTTTGAGGAATATTTCTAACAAATTTATTATACTTTCCTTCAATGAATAATGGATTAATTTGAATCCTTACATTAAGATCTTTTCTTAAATCAACATTAATAACAATGTCTTGTTTTTCAAAATCAACATTTTTATCTGTGGAATTTTCAATTTCACGACCAATGATCCTATTTAATTCTTTTTTTATTGGTTCAACATCTAAGTTTAGTTTTTTAGATAATTCATCATCCTTCTTTTTAATTTCACTATCAATTCGAGACCCAACTAAAAAAGTATCAAATTCTAGGTTTAAATAGTCAATTTTATCATGAATTTTTCTAAATAAATTATCATCAATTTTATCAAATATATTACCACAAATAACGCATTCAGAGTTTTCTTGATTAATATTTAACTCTTTAGAAATTTTTAATGCTCTATCAACATTATCATTGCCATCAACGATTTTTGAAAGTTTACGACCAAGACAATGATTGCAGATTTTACCTTCACATTCATCTAAAATTTTTTTTGCAAATTCAATCATACTATCATTTCATAAATTGACCCATCATACGATTCATAGTTCCACCACTTAAACGACCACCACGTCTTCCAAGACCTTTCATTGTCTTTTTAGTATTGTTATAATATTTTAAAAGCTCTTTAACTTCGATTTCTTCAACACCAGCACCACGTGCAATTCTTTGAATACGTGACTGCTTAATGATTTTAGGATCCATCATTTCAGTTTCTGTCATTGAGGACATCATGACCTTATATTTTTCAATTTTATCCTCAGTCATTTTTGTAGCTTCTTTAGATATTTTATTACCCATTCCTGGAATCATGTTTAAAACTTGTTGCATTGGCCCCATTTTTTTCATCATGTCAAACTGATTTTTCATATCTAAAAGAGTAAATTTACCACTCATCATATTATTCATGGTTTTTTGAGCAATATCCTCATCAATGTTTTCTTCTGCCTTTTCAATAAGACTTTTAATATCTCCCATGCCAAGTAATCTTGAAATAAATCTTTCTGGATCGAATAATTCAAAATCATCTATTCGCTCACCAGTACCTATAAATTTAATAGAAGCACCAGTTTCTGCAACAGCAGACATTGCCCCACCACCTTTAGCAGACCCATCCAACTTTGTAATTATAATAGATCCAATATCAGTAGCTTGTGAAAATGCTTTAGCTTGTTCTCCAGCTTGTTGACCAATAGTTCCATCAATGACCAAGATAGCTTCATTTGGATTAATAATATCATTTAATTCATTCATTTCAGCTATTAAGTCTTTTTCTTCCTTATGCCTACCTGCAGTATCGAAAATAACAACTTTTCTATTTTTAAATTCCCGTAAACCTTTTCTAGCTAAATCAAGAGCATCTTTATTACTAGGATCTCCATAAACTGGAACATCCATATCTTCAATTAGTTGCTTTAATTGTTCATAAGCTGCTGGTCTCCAAGTATCTGTACAAACAACAGCAGGATTGAATCCTTTTTTTTGTAAAAACCTACATAATTTACCAATAGTTGTTGTTTTACCACTACCTTGTAAACCTAAGAATAAAATCTTATAAGGTCTTTCAGTAATATCTAAATTTGTTGCATCTTTTCCTAAAAGATTTACCATTTCCTCATAGATAATTGTAATAACATGTTCTCTTGGAGTGATTCCTTTTGGAGGTTTTTCTTCAAGAGCCCTACTTTCAATTTTCTTTGATAAATCTAAAACTAAAGCAATATTCACATCAGATTGAATTAAAGCACGTTGTATGTCTTTTACAACCTCTTTTATTGTTTTTTTATCAATAACTGTCATTCCCACTAATTTTTTCATAGTATTAGTAAGGTTTTCCCCTAAATTTCCAAGCATTTTATCACTTATAAATTAATTCATTAGAAAATATATATAATTATATAGACTATATTTATAGTTATTTAAGTTTTAAAATTTTTGTGTGAGATTATGTTAGATGAAGTAAGAAAATCATTAGAAACATCCCCTATTGTTAAAAAAGGAGAATATAATTATTTTATTAATCCAATAAGTGATGGAATACCATCCATGAAACCCTCAATGTTACGTGAACTAACTGATATTATAATAAAACATGTAAATTTAGATATTGATAAAATTGTGGCTATTGAAGCAATGGGAATCCATTTAGCAACTGCTTTGTCCCTTGCTACAGACATACCATTTGTAATAATACGTAAAAGACAATATGGGCTTGAAGATGAAATAGAAATACATCAAAAGACAGGATATGGTTCATCAAATCTCTACATTAATGATTTAAACGCTGGAGAAAAAATTTTACTTATTGATGACGTGGTAAGTACTGGTGGAACATTAATTTCAACATTAAATGCTCTAAAAGAATTAGATATAGATATTAAAGCTGCCGTAGTCGTGATTGAAAAAGGAGAGGGGAAAAAAATTGTTGAAAAAGAAACCAACATTCCCATATTTAGTGTTGTTAAACTAAATGTTGTTGATGGAAAAGTTGTTATTGAAAAAACAATCGAAGATTAAAATGACAATGTATAATATGGATTTAGATAAAGTAATCCATAAAATTAATTCTAAAGGAGCTATAAATGTAGGTCTTCAATTTCCAGAAGGACTCAAAATGCAAGCTGTTAATATAGCTAGAGAAATTGAAGCACAAACAGATGCTACTGTTATAATCTCTGGAGATCCCTGTTTTGGAGCTTGTGATGTATGTGATTATAAAATGAAAGGTTCTGTAGATTTAATTGTGCATTATGGACATACTCCCCTTCCTTTAAAATACGAAGTTCCAACATTATTTATAGAATCTTTTTCTGATATTGATGTTAAAAAAGACCTTAAAAAATCATTAGAACATTTAAAAGATTATTATAAAATTGGTTTAGTCACAACAACCCAACATTTACATATTTTAAACGAGATTAAAGACTACCTTGAAGATAATGGTAAAGAAGTAGTACTTGGATCTTCTAAATCTACAAGAAAAGGACAAGTATTAGGATGTAATTTCTCTTCAATAAAAGATTTAGATGTAGAAATCTTTTTATTTATAGGTAGTGGGAATTTTCATCCGTTAGGAATTCATTTATTCACAAAAACCCCTGTATTAGCACTTGATCCATATAACAATGAAATTAGAGAAATGGATGAATATGCTGATAGAGTCTTAAGAATACGTTTTGCTAGAATTGTTAAAGCATCCAAAGCTAAAAAGTGGGGTGTTATCGTATCTTCTAAAGAAGGCCAATATAGAATGAAATTAGCTAAAAAAATTAAAAAAACACTAGAAGATGAAGGAATGGAAGCATATATATTATTAATAGACAATATTAATCCTGATATACTGTTACCTTATTTAGAACTAGATGCCTTTGTTGTTAGTGCATGCCCAAGAATAGCTGTTGATGATGCACAAATGTATAATAAGCCATTAATAACCCCACAAGAATTAGAAATTGTATTGAATAAACGAAAATGGGAAAACTACCAATTAGACGAAATTTTATTCCATGAACGTTATAAATAGTTTTAAATATGAACATGCATATAATTATAATATTAAATAATTTTTTTTGGTGAATTTAATATGAGTATAAAAGAGGAAGAAATTGTGATGCCTGGAGAGAAATTAGGAATAATCGAACAATACCTCCCAGGATACGGTACTTATGATGACGATGGTGAAATTAAATCCTCAGTACTAGGTAGTGTTAAAATTGATCAGAAAAGAAAGGTTATTTCTGTTGAAGGAGATGCAAAGCCAGCTCTCTTAAAAAAAGGAGATGTCGTTTATGGCCAAATAAGTGATATCAAACCACAAAGAGCTAATGTTAATATTGAATGTATTAAAAATAATTCAAGGCCTTTAGCATTACCATATATTGGATCTATTCACATATCCCAAGCAAAAAAAGATTATTTAGACAAACTTTCTTATGCTTTTAAAATAGGAGACATTATAGAAGCTAAAGTCGTTAAAATAACTGGAGATAATGTTGATTTAAGTACTACTGATGATTACTGTGGAGTGCTAAAAGCAATGTGTACCCGTTGTAGAGATTACATGCACACTACCCAAAAAGATAGTGAACTTCAATGTAATACATGTAACAAAAAAGAGAAACGCAAAATTTCTAAAAATTATATTAATAATTATTAAAGGTTGATAACATGGATAATATTGAAATAATAGAAGATAAAACATTAGAACTTACTTTTATTGTTAAAGATGAAAGTCATGGTGTTTGTAATGCACTTAGACACATTCTAATGGAAAATCCTGATGTTGAATATGCTGTATATAATATTGACCACCCCCTTACAGGTAAACCTGAAATAACAATTAAAACCAAAAGAGGAAAAAGACCAAGAATAGTCTTAAAAGCAGCAGCCGAACAACTTAAAAATGAAAGTGATGAATTTAAAAAACTTATTGATGAAGAACTATAACTTCAACTATTTTTTTATTTTAAGTGAATTGCATGGGAAAGTATAAAATTCCTTCATTAACAACAGATATTTTTATTTTTGATAATAATTTTAATTTTATTTTAATAAAGAGAAAAAATGACCCATTTAAAAATTATTGGGCACTACCTGGTGGTTTTGTTGATTATGGAGAATGTGTAGAAGATGCAGCTATACGTGAAGCTAAAGAAGAAACAAGTATTGATGTAAAACTTGAAAATCTAATCAATATTTACTCTAAACCAGATAGGGATCCGCGAGGACACACAATATCCATAGTTTATAGTGCTAAAGGAAATTTGGAAGATAGAAAAGCTAATGATGATGCTTGTGATATTGGTATATTTAACAAAGATGAACTAAGCAAAGTCAATATTGCATTTGACCATGAAAAAATCATAAAAGATTGTTTAATTAATGTTAAAAATAAATTCTAAGCTATAATAAATAGTATATATTTAAATAATTTAAAATAAAAATTACTTTGTAATAAAAAAAATTGTGATAAAAAAGAGGGGATGAAAATGGAATTTTGCCCAAATTGTGGAGCTATGCTACTTCCAAAAGATAATAAGTTGGAATGTAGTTGTGGATATTCAAAAGATTTATCCGAAACTAACAGTGATCAATATGAAGTCGCTGCAAAAGTAAAAGAGAACGACAATGTTATTATGAAAGGAGAAGACATGAACCTTCTTCCAACAACAAAAGAAATTTGTCCAAAATGTGGTTACAATAAAGCAGCATACGAATTAAGGCAAACTAGAAGTGCAGATGAAGCTGAAACACGTTTTTTCCAATGTTTAAAATGTAAACATAAATGGAGAGAATACGATTAAAGAGGTCTTCATATGAAAGATTCTAAAGAAAAAGAGCATAGAATTTCAAATCTTAAAGATATGATAAATACAATGAAGGATGAAACTGAAGAATCTTCTAAAACAGAGGATAATATTGGGACTGGAATTGTTGAAGAAGATGAAGAATTAATAAAATTCCTTAATCATGAAGAAGAAAAAGATTTTGATGATTTAAAAATTGATGATGAATTTATCTATTATCCTAGTCAAGATGATGAATATGCTACTAATTTAGAAGAAGAAAATCCAATTGATGAAAAATATATCATTAAAACAAAAAATGTTGAAGAAGACACAAGTGAAGAACTAAATGAAAATTATGAAGAAATTGAAGACAAATTTAGTGATGAATTAAGCGAAAACCTCGATAACATATTAAATACTAAAATTGGTAAAACTCCAATATATGGTATTGTAAGTTTAATTTTAGGAATTATATTTCTTGTTGTATCAGTTATTGTATTTAATTCGGGTACAGAAAGAATTGTTGATAATGTTGTTTCAGGTGAAACTCATTTTATTACAGTTATAATTCTAACTATTGGTTTATTATTAATAATATTTGGAATATACAAAGTATTTAATTTTAAAAACCCAATTGATGGGCTGATGACTAATATTGAAAGCATTGATAAAAAACAAGATAAAGAAGACAATAATAAAACACCAAAACCTAAGGAAAAAACCATCCCAAAAAGCAAAATTCCTTTAGATAAAAATTCATATAAAGTCGGTGAATTCAATATGGATGAGCTAAAAAGCAAACTTAAAAAAAATACTCATTCTAAAAAAGAGCCCATCTCTGAAAATATCGATGAAATTCCTATTGCTAAAGAAAAACCTAAAAATAAAAAAGGTCTCACTAGTGACGAAATTGAAGAAGAACATCAAGAAAGTGTTCCTGAAAATGAATCTATTGATGATATTTTTGCAGGGGTTGAAGAAATAGACGATATTCCTATTATATCAATTGATTCTAAAGAAAAAAAATCTGATGAATAAAGATTTTTTTAATTTTTTTGGACCTGTAGTCTAGTCAGGAATGACACAGGACTTCGGATCCTGAGATCGAGGGTTCAAATCCCTCCAGGTCCGCTATTTTTTAACCTAACTACTGCCTCTTTGAAAAAATCAGGCATTAATGATCTATACATTGGACTCTTAAATAACATATTAATATCACTGTCTAAAATATAAGTATAACAAGAATCATCTTCAGCACGCATTCCACGACCATAAGCTTGCATTAAAGTCATGACTGTTTTATAAGCATACCATTTCTTGTCTCTTTTCATTCTCATATTAACTTGTTTATCTCCAAGATATGGGAATGGTATTTTATAAATTACTTGAAATCTACATTTATCATAAGGTAAATCAACCCCTTCACTCATAGAAGGTGAAACTAAAACTAATGGGTTTTCATCTTTTTCAAAATAATCTAATATTTGTTCTCTATTCCCTGCATTATGAGAAATTAAACGAGAATTAGCTAAATTTCTATTAATATATTGTTGACATTTATAACTATGGGTGTGAATTAAACCTTTATCATCCTTATGTTTTTCTAAAATTTCTTGTAGAATAGGGATTGTTTTGGGTGCAGAACCTTTGATTCGACTTTTAGACATCTTACCTACTAAATTAAGAATAATTGGTCTTTTTTCTTTTGAAAATGGACTATCAATTTTAATATGATAAACTTCATTAGGATTTAATCCTAACCATTTTGAAAACATTTTATGAGAAAGAATCGTTGCACTCATGAATATAACAACATCCCCATATTTTAAAAGATTATTTTTAGCGTATTGATGGACTTTTAATGGTTTAAAAGAAACACCATATTCATCTGAATCAATAACCCAATTTTTAGGTTCCTTTTCAAGATTATTATTAAGTGTTTTTAAACGAGCTATAGTAGATTTAATCCTATCTGCATTATTTTTAGTAATATTTGAAATATCAATATCTTCATATGCTTCTTTAATAGCTTCAACTTCCATTATCCAATCTTCAAGTTCACCATCTTTTAATGTTTCTTTAGAAATCTGCTTACTAATATCTCGCTCAAGAGTCCTATTATACAATGTAACTTCCATTGTATTCATTAACTTATTCTCAATATTATGAGCCTCATCTAAAATTAAAAGAGAACGAGTACCAAAATGTTTAACATAATTAAGCTCTAAAATTCCATAATCATAATTCATTAAAGTAATTGGAGAGTTAATTGCATTAGCTTTTTGATTCCAATAATGACAATGATTTGGGGATTGATAAAATACTGTTCCACCAAATGAATCTTCAAAAGCTAATTCAGAATCAAGTGATGGGTTTTTACCAATTCCATATTGGCAAAAAAAGTCACTTGAAGCAGGAGCAGTTTTACATTTTCCCATATCACAAGTAGAATCTAAATTATCGAGTAAACATGCGAAATTATTCCTACCTTTAACTAATGGAAACTCAAATTCATTAGCATATTGACTTTGAAGTTGTTTAGTCATTGTTAAAATATAAGCAGATTCATACATTTTAGCAAGAGTAGTTGCAATAGCTGATTTACCTGTTCCAGTACCTGCTTCAAGAATAATATATTTATAACCTTCTTTAATTGCATCATTAATATCCTGAATAATATCTAGTTGACCAAAACGAGGCTCCTCAAAGGGAAAATTTTCAACAATCTCTTCATCAATATTAGGATATAATTCTTTTAAATATGCTATTGTACCTTCATCAAGTTTATGCTCATCAACAGAGTATACATCTTGAATTTCATCGTCTAAAATTGAAGATGAAATAACTTTACTACTAAAACTAAATAAATCAGTTGATTTATTATTTTTATTTTCACTAGTTGAATTACATGTACAATTACTTTTAAGCATACCACATTTTGGACAAAAAATAGGATTTGACATTAAAATTATATTAGTTATTAAAACTATAAATAAATTATAGAAAGTGCATTTGAAAAATAATAATCAAATTTTAAAAGTGATTCTATGGCAGAGACAGGAAAATTAATAGGAATTGGCGTTGGCCCCGGTGATACTGAATTATTGACCTTAAAAGCTGCAAGAGTATTAAAAACTGTTCCAGTAATCTTTTCACCAAAATCCGCTAAAGAAAAAGAGAGCATTGCTTTGTCAATTGTTAAACCTATTATTGAAGAAAGAAGCGATTATAAAAGATTAATGGTTGTAGAACCAATATTTCCAATGATTGAAGATTTAAAAGAACTTGAAAGGTGTTGGAATAGTGCTGCAGAAATGATAGCCCAATACCTAGATAGTGGAAGAGATGTAGCATTCATTACACTTGGAGATTCATCAGTATTTAGTACCTACGCTTATGTTCAGAAAAAATTAATTGAAAGATATGAAATAGAAACAATACCTGGAATAACTTCATTTACTGCTTGTGCAGCTACTAAAAACAAGCCTCTTGTTGAAAAAAATGATATTTTAACTATCGTTCCTAAAATAGATGATAGATTAGAAAAAATATTAGAATATAGTGATTCAGTAGTATTAATGAAAGCTTCAAGAAATACCTCTGAATTAGAATCTATTATTAAAAATAAGGATAGACATAAAGAAATATACTCTGTTCAGAATTGTACTAGAGAAAATGAAAAAATAATTGAAGGATTTTCTCATGAAAAACCTTATTTAACAACTACCATTATCAATTTTGAAGATGAATAATTAAATAGCTGTGTTAAGAGGTTCCACCTCAAAAACACATTTGTTATCACCCATTGTATAACATTGAATTTCAATTACACTTACAGGTAATTGGAAAAATTCAGTGAATAATGATTCAAAAATACCAACATCTAAAAAACAAGCTGGTTTTCCAGTTTTAGGAAGTAATTTACACTCAAAACAATCATAATTAGTAACTTTAATTATTTGACCAATATCAAAAGAAAGTTTACCTAATTTATTATCTTCCCAATATTTAGAAACATTACTTAAAAATACATCTAAATCATCATTATAAAGTTTTCGAAATATAGATTTACCTATACTGTTACCTGCAGATTGCATAATTGGATCAATATTAATTCCTTCCTGTATAAGCATTGATTTTATTGTATGAAACAATAATATTGAAAAATCTTCACTGTTATCAATTAAATTTTGAATTATATAATCAGGTTTAACCTCATCTAATTCTTTTTTTTCTTTTAAATCAACAGAACCAAGATATTTGGAATTTAAATAAAAAATTTTCTTTCTATTATCAACAGGGTGAACTTTATATGAAATTATCCCATCTTCTCTTAAACTTTTTAAATGGACTGAAACTGTTGATTTGGATTTACCTACATTATTAACAATTTCGTCAAATTCCATTGCATTATTTCTAAGCATTTCTAAAATAGTGAGTTTGACAGGACTTTTAATAACATTGACCCCAATGTTTTCATTGGGATTGGAAAAAATTTGTATTGGTTTCTGTTCACTCATATTAATAACTCCCTACAATATATTTATAATATATTTATATCCTTTACATTTATAAATATATCTAACCAAAAAATAAATGAACAATTAATAAAAAGGTTAGATAATATAAAAAAAATTGTTTAAATTAATAATAATTCAAAATAAAAACGAACGGTTCGTTTAAAAGATAATTATATATAGACATAAAATAAAGTATATTTAACCAAATAATTCGTATGAATTAAAATGAAAGGTGTGAAAACTATGAAGGCAAACGCGATAAAAATTGCTGATGGAGTATACTGGATTGGTGTACTCGATTGGGATATAAGAAGTTACCATGGATATACCTTAGATGGAACAACTTATAATGCATATATTGTATTTGGTGAAGATGAAGTGGCTATCATCGACAATGCATATCCAGGTAAAACAAAAGAGATTATGGCACGTGTGGAAGACGCATTCGCACAAGAAGGAAGAGAAGTAAAAGTTGACTACATTATTCAAAATCATGTAGAAAAAGACCACTCTGGTGTTTTAGTAGATTTACATAGGAAATTCCCTGAAGCTCCTATTTATTGTAGTGAAATTGCAGTAAAAGGTCTTTTAAAACATTACCCTGCATTAGAAGGAGCTGAATTTATTACTGTAGGAACTGGTGACAGTTTAAATGTTGGTGGAAGAACTTTAGCGTTCTTAGATGCATTTTTATTACATTGGCCTGACAGTATGTTTACATTGCTTGCTGATGAAACTGGAATTTTATTCCCTAACGATGCGTTTGGTCAACACTTATGTTACACTAAAAGATTTGATAATGAAGTCCCAGAATATGTTTTAATGGATGCAGCACAAAAATTCTATGCAAACTTAATTACACCACTTTCAAAATTAGTACTTAAAAAATTAAATGAAGTGGTTGAATTAGGTTTATTAGATCAAATTAAAATGATTGCACCATCTCACGGTCAAATCTGGACTGATCCAATGAAAATCATTGGTGCATACCAAAACTGGGCAACTGGTGTATGTGAAGATAAAATTACTATTATTTATGATACAATGCACTACTCTACCCAACAAATGGCACATGAAATTGCAGAAGGTGCAATTGCAGAAGGATACGACGTAGAAATCTTCTACTTACATGAAGATGAAAGAAGTGAAATTGTAAAAAGTATATTAACTAGTAAAGGAATAGCTATTGGAGACCCAACAATTAATGATGTACCCTATCCAAGTATGGGGGACATTATGTATTACTTAAAAGGTCTTTTATTCAACAGAACTGGAATCAAAAGAAAGGCAGTTACATTTGGTTCGATGGGTGGAAGAGGAGGATCTCCTTTTAAACTTGCAGATGAATTAAACAATTGTGGATTTGAAGTTGTTGAATCTCAAGAAATTTACTTTGTACCAACTGCAGAAGAAGAAAATGCAAGCTTTGAATTAGGTAGAACATTAGCTAATGCATGTAAAGAATTATAAATAATATGAATTAAAATATTTTAATGGAGGTTCATAAATGGCAATTGAACATGAACATAAAATTGGTATAACCAAAGGAACAAAAGTAGAAAAAGAAGTTCAAAATAACTTTATGGGTGAAACCCAAGAAGTAGGAATTTACTTAGCTATGTCTAGACAAGCTTCTAGAGAAGGTTATGGGGAATTAGCTGAAGTATTTAAAAGATTAGCATGGGAAGAAGCTGAACATGCTGCTAGATTCTGTGAAATGAATGGAATTATCAAAGACACTCTTAAAGAAAACATCGAATGGATGATGGGTGGAGAAAAAATGGCAAATGCTGAAAAAAGAGAAGCTTCTGAAATTGCTGCAGAAGAAAATATTGAAGTAGCTGCTGATTTCTTCAGAGATAGTTCTAGGGACGAAGGTCGCCATTATAAAATATTAGAAGGAATTTTAAAAAGATACTTCTAAAAACAAAATATTGAAAGAATTTAATATTCTTTCATAATTTTTTTAAATAAAACCTGCAATCAGGCTAAAAATAATTACCATGGCTAAAACCATGGAAAGAGAATTAACAATTGGTTTATATTGTTTTTTATCAAGTTTATAGCTGAGTAAAATCTCAAGCATTTTTCCACCATCCAATGGTTTAATTGGAAGTAAATTAAATAAACCTATACCTAAATTTAATATAAAAATCCAATTGAATAAATCAACTATTGAAAATAAAATCCATGGAAGAGGACCTAAGCTATTATCTACTAATTTATAATTATAATTAGACTGAATACCAATATATCCTAAAGATTCATTATTGGGATTTTTATCAAGAGTTAAATTAAATTCACCTTGATTTGTTACAATCGACAACGTGTCATTTGGTTTGAGTTGGTTAATTGCATCAACATAACTTTTAGAGTCGACTATGCTTTTATTATCTAATGATTTTATAACCATTCCTTCTTTAAGCACCCCACTTGCTGGTGAATCCTCAAGAACACGACTTATTTCAATACCATTTTCATCGAAATAATGAGGAATAGCTCCAGATGCCATTGATAATATTAAAATTGCAACTAAAGCTAATGTAATATTCGCTATTGATCCTGCTGCATAAACTCTAAGCTGTGAAAGCTTACTTGATTTTTTTAATTCATCTTCATCTGGTTCTACAAAAGCTCCTGGAATAATAGCAAACAATAAAAGTCCAATTGATTTAATAGAAATTTTTTCACTAATAGAAATAACCCCATGAGAAAACTCATGTACAATTAAACATGTAGCTAATGCTATAATTCCTGAAACAAAAGGTATAAAAATTGTAGAACCAGGAATCTCCACACCAGGAATAATTAAAGAAACGGATGGAGTTTCAAAAGCCGTTGGAATTGCTGAAATTAATAACCATGTAATAACAAGCATAGCTATAAAAGATATTATTATTCCAATATTCATATACCACTTCCAAAATTTTGGAGAAATATTTGAAATTTTAGATATTAGTCCTCTAAGTTTCTTTGTCTTCCACATTATGACTGGAAACTCAATTTCAAAACCATGATTTGTTAATTTATTTTTTAATGATAACGACAATATCCAGATTATGAAGAAGACCACCAAATAATAGTAAATACCGTTCATTAAAATACACCTTCAACTACCAAAGTAACGAATCAAAAAAGATAACATCAACTATATCACCCTTCTGATATCCTTCATCATTTTCATCTATTATGATGTAGCTATTGGCCTCTACCATTGAACGAATTATACCAGAACCCCTATTTAATACATGCTTTGCATAATTATCATCAGACACTGCACGAACAAAATCAGTTCTTCCTAGTGATGAAGGAATTTTAAGTTGAGATTGTCTTTTAGTAATATGAAAATCAAAATGCCTTCCTTGCATTTCAAATAAATATTTACGAGCAAATATATCAAATTGAGACATTGCAGCAACCGGTTGACCAGAAAATGTAAAAATCATTTTTTCATTTACAATTCCAGCACCAATTGGTTTGCCTGGTCTAATTGAAACTCCATGAAATAAAATTTCGCCTATATCATCAACAACATCTAAAACAACATCCCCTTCACTAATAGCTGTTCCTCCAGTAGTTATTATAACATCATAGTCATTAGAGGCATCTAAAATAGCTTCTTTAACTTCTTTAAATGAATCTCCAACATAAGTAGTTTGAATAATAGCTCCCGAATCTTCAGCCATGGCTTTTATAGTATATTTATTAGAATTTATAATTTTAGCTTTGTCAATTTCTTCTTTAGTTGGGTCAACAAGTTCATTTCCAGTAACAATTAGTTTAACTTTAGGTTTTTTAAAAACAACCACACTATCATATCCTGCTGATGCAATTAAACCCATTTCTTGATATCTAATAAAAGTGTTTTTAGAAAGGATTTTTTCCCCCTTCTTAATATCTTCGGATTTAGGACTTACATTTTCACCAGGAGTTACTTGAGAATAAATTGTTAATTCATCCCTATTTTTTGTTGTGAATTCTTTCATTAAAACTGCATTAGCCCCTTTAGGAATAGGTGCACCTGTAGCAATTAGAATGGCTTTCTCATTAGTTAAAGATTTATCTGAAAAATCGCCGGCCCCAATAGAATCAATAATTTTTAAAGTTTTAGGATTAGATTGGGAAGCTCCAAATGTATCTTTAGCAATAACTGCAAAACCATCCATTGCAGACTTATCAAATGGAGGAGAATCATGAAATGAAATTATATCCTCAGCTAAAACCCTTTTATGAGCTTCAACAATTGGAATCTCTTCAACTTCTGTTAATTTTTGATTATCACTAATTAATTTCAAAGCATTGCTAATAGAATCTAATTTAGATAAAAACATCAAAACACCACAAAGATTAAGCCATGTACTTTTCAATTACACCATGGTAAGAATCATCTAATTCTTCAAAGCTAAATTCATTATCATTAATTTTTAAGTTATTACCTTTAACTTCCCCAATAACATCAACATCAACATCAATTTTAGATAAAATATCATCTAAAGCATCTGATTTAACTGTTAAAATATAACGTCCATGACTTTCAGAGTAAAGTAATTGATTTAAATCAAGTTCATCACTGTCCAAATTAATTTCACAACCTAATTTTGATGAAATAACCATTTCAGAAAGTGCAATAGCTAATCCTCCAGCAGATACATCATGAATAGCCGTAATATTCTTATTTTTATCTTCATCTACTAATTTTAATATGCATTTACCATTAGCTAGCTCATTATCAATTCTTATTCTTGGAGCAGTTCCTTTTTCAATACCATGTATACATCTATGATATTCTGAACCTGTAAGTTCATCATAAGTTTTACCAATTAATAATATTTTATCTCCTTCATTTTTAAAGTCCATTGTTCTTATATTTTCAATATTTTCAACACCAATAACCCCAACAGCAGGAGTAGGATTGATTTTAATTCCTTCTGTTTCATTATAAAAACTTACATTTCCACTAATTACCGGAGCTTGGAATTTCTCAGCTACCAAACTCATTCCTTCAATAGCTCTTTTAAATTGCCATAAAATTTCAGGAGTTTCTGGATTTCCAAAATTTAAACAGTCCACAACAGCATATGGAGTTGCTCCCATTGAAATTACATTTCGTATAGATTCTGCAACACAACCGGCAGCCCCATCAAATGGTGATAGTTTAGTATGAATTGTATTTGAATCTGTAGTAAGTGCAATAGCTGTTGTATCATCAATTCTTAAAACAGCTGCATCATCACCTGGTTTTACAACTGTTCTTACTTGAACTTCATGATCATATTGCTTGTAAATCCATTCTTTTGATGCAATATTAGGACTAGATAATACTTTAAGTAATGATTCTTTAATTGGAGGATGTTCAACAATTACTTTTGATGTGTCTTCTGGAATTTCACAAAGTTCACGATTAAGTGATGGGGGATCCGCAAGTAAAATTGTTGGCAGGTTGGCTATTTCGACCCCTTCATCTGAAATAATCATATTATTACCCTCTTTAACATCTCCAATTACTGAAGATATGATTTCATGCTTATCACAGATTTCTTTAGCTAATTTAACATCTTTAGGATTTATTACAAAAACCATTCTTTCTTGAGACTCCGATAGCATGATTTCATAAGGAGTCATTCCTGTTTCTCTAAGCGGGATAGAACGTAAATCTACAAACGCTGCATTATTAGATTCATTTACAAGTTCTGAAATACAACATGTAAGACCTCCCCCACCCAAGTCTTTAACACCACTAACATCAATTTTTTCTAATATTTCTAATGATGCTTCTAAAACTCTTTTTTTGGTAAATGGGTCAGCTACTTGTACTGCAGGCCTATCTTCTGTTTCAGAATCTGATGTTAATTCTTCTGATGCAAATGTAACTCCATGAATACCATCACGGCCAGTAGCCCCTCCCATCAAAAGGAATACGTCTCCAATATTAGGAGCTTGTCCACGAACTATTTTATCTTTTTCAACTATCCCTACACACATTACATTTACCAATGGATTTGCTCTGAATGATTCATCAAATTCAATCTCCCCAGCTACTGTTGGAACTCCTAC
This sequence comes from Methanobrevibacter oralis, assembly GCF_001639275.1. NCBI lineage: Archaea > Methanobacteriati > Methanobacteriota > Methanobacteria > Methanobacteriales > Methanobacteriaceae > Methanobrevibacter > Methanobrevibacter oralis. The sequence goes on along the minus strand of NZ_LWMU01000046.1, from coordinate 14,644 downwards.
CCTATTTCCATAATCAGAAATTCCTTTTACAACATGCTCAAATAAATATCTTGATTTTTCATCTTCCATTGGTCCAAATCGAAGGGAATCTAAAAGAGCAATAGGCATTGCCCCCATAGAGATTATATCTCTTAAAATTCCACCAATACCAGTTCCAGCTCCACCATAAGGTTCAATAGCTGATGGGTGATTATGTGACTCCATACCAACAGCAAGAGCATATTTATCCGTTACACTAACAAGGCCTGCATCATCACCTGGACCTAAAATAATATTTTCTCCTTCGGTGGGGAATGTGCCTAATATTGGTCTACTACTTTTGTAAGAGCAATGTTCTGAAAACATTACATCCAACATTCCTTCTTCTAATTCATTCATTTGTCTACCAAGGATTCCCTCAATATATTCAATTTCAGAGTCAGTTAAAGTCATTTTAACACCTTATTTTTATGGATATTATTACTTTTTCATTTTCAATATCCCATTCTTTAGTATAGTTTTCAGAATCTTTACAACACTCTTCTGTGTCTGATATGATTAAACTATTAGCTCGAATTTCATGAGAAATAACTTCAGCCTGTGGAACAATTAAATCTTTAAATTCAGAAGATGTTTCGACAACAACATTAATATTTGCTTCAACATCCAAATCTAAGTCTTTTCTCATGTCCTGAACTCTTCTAATAAGTTCACGAGCCATAGCTTCTTGTTTAATTTCTAAAGTAACATTAGTATTTACAAATACATTACCTTGACTAAATTCAGATGAAACAAAATCATCTGGAAGTTCACTGTCAAATAATATATCATCACTTGATAATTCAAATCCTTCAACTTCAATAAATCCATTTTTATCTAATTCTTTTTTAATTAGACTACCATCAGCTGTTTGTAGATATTTTTTAACTTTACCCATATCTGCTTTGAGTCTTGGACCTAAAGTTTTAAGATTTGGTTTAGCAATAAATGAAAGATTTTCAAATTCTGAAGCTGTTAAAACTTTTTTAGTATTTGATTGGTCTTTAATAATTTCTGCTAAATCATCAATAGCTGTTAAAACTTTTTTATCTTGTGATACAATTGTAATATCTGAAACTGGCCATCTAAGTTTATATCTTGCTACATCACGAGCTCTTGCAGCAGATTCAATTACTTCACGCACTATATCCATTTTAGCTTCTAATTCTTTATCAATATCTTTTTCATCATATTCCCAATCAATCATGTGAATACTTTCTAGTGCGTTTGGATTTAAATTTTTAACAATATTTTCATAAATTTCTTCAGATATATGAGGAGCAATTGGACATAAAACTGAAATTAATTTAGATAAAGCCGTGTATAAACTATAATATGCTCCTAATTTATCAGGATTATCGCTTTCAACCCAAGTTCTTCCACGAATAAGCCTTACATACCAACGACTTAAATCTTCTAAAATAAAATTATTTATCTTTCGTGTTGCTTTATGGAAGAATAATTTTTCTAAATCTTCACCAACTTCTTTAGCCAATGTATTAGACCTAGAAATTATCCATTTATCTTCATTTCTTAAAATATACTGGTCTTCAGTTAAATTATTAGGATTAAAATCGTCTAGAGACATGTATGTAGCTGAGAATACATACACATTCCATAAAATATTAAACATTTTATTAACGTTCAATAATTCATCCCATACAAATTTTAAATCATCCCATGGTTTAGATGCCCATAATAAGTAGAATCTTAAAACATCAGCCCCATATTTCTCAATTACTTCTTCAGGAGAGACAACATTACCTAATGATTTAGACATTTTTTTACCATTTTCATCTAATACAAATCCATGCATTAATACTTTGTTATAAGGAACTTTTCCCATTGAAATTACACCAGTCCCAAGTTGTGAGTAAAACCAACCTCTTGTTTGATCATGCCCTTCTGTAATAAAGTCATATGGAAACCAATCCGTAAATTTATCTTCTTTTTGTGGATAATAAAGTGAAGCCCATGGAGCTACACCTGAATCAATCCAAACGTCTAAAACATCAGGAATCCTTTTAATCGTTTTATCACAACATTCACATTTTACTTCAATATCATCAACATGAGGTCTATGTACAAGTTCATCGTCGGAAACTGTAATTTCACCAACACTTTCCTCTTTTAATTCATCAATAGAACCTATAACTTTAATTTCTCCACAGTCACTACATTCCCATATAGGAATTGGAATACCCCAGTATCTTTGTCTTGAAATTGTCCAATCTTTAGCATTATCAACCCAATCATGGAATCTTCCTTCACCAGCCCATTTAGGTATCCATTCAACTTTTTCAATTTCACTAAGCATTTTATCCTTAATGTCAGTTACCTTTAAAAACCATTGTTTAGTAGCTATGTAAATAATAGGAGTTTTACATCTCCAACATACCCCATATCTATGCTCAATAGTTTCTGTGTGATGCATCAACCCCTTATTTTCCAAATCCTCAATTATTACCGGATTTTCATCTTTACAGAATTTATTTGCATATTTTCCAGCATCTTCACTAAATTTGCCATCTTCTCCAACTGGGCAAAATATTGGAAGTCCATTAGCTTGACCTACTTCAAAGTCCTCTGGACCATGTCCTGGTGCTGTGTGCACCAAACCAGTACCCTCTTCAAGTTCTACATGATTTCCTGATAAAATACTGTGAACATTTTCAATTTCATCAAATTGTGCTTGTTTTTCGATGTCTAATGGATAAACATATTTTAATCCAACTAAATCTCGACCTTTAACTGTTTTTATAATTTCATAAAGTATTTCTTTTTCTTCTATGATTTCATATCCTTTATCTTCTGATTGTGAAGGTATTTTAGTTCTATGAATTTTAACTGTAGGACCTAATACTTTTTCAACTAAGTTTTCAGCAAGAATTAAAACATCACCATCTTTTTTAACATAAGCATAATCAAATTCAGGATTTACACAAATAGCCAAGTTTGCAGGTAATGTCCATGGTGTTGTTGTCCATACAAGAAAATATTCGCTTTTTTTTCCTTTAACAGGGAATTTTACAAAAATTGAAGGGTCAATTTTGTCTTCATAATCAATTTCTGCTGCAGCTAATGCTGTTTGACAATGAGGACACCAACTAATTACTCTTTTATCATTTATAAGCAAGTTTTGTTCATTAGCTTTTTTTAGAGTCCACCATGCAGATTCCATGTATTGAGGATCAAGAGTCATGTATGGATCATCCCAATCCATCCAAACCCCTAAATCATCGAATTCTTTTTCCATGGCTGTTTTATTTTCTATTGCGAATTCTTTACATTTATCTACAAAAGTATCAATACCAATTTCTTCAATTTCTTGTTTGCTTTTAATATTCATTAATTGTTCAACTTTATGTTCGATAGGAAGACCATGCATATCCCATCCAGCTTGCCTTCTTAAGTTGAATCCATTCATACTTTTATAACGTAAATATGAGTCTTTTATTACTTTATTCCATGCAGTTCCCAAATGAATTTTACCGCTGCAATATGGAGGACCATCTAAAAATGAGTATTGTGGACCATTAGCTCTAAGTTTATTTATTTTGGAAAATATACCTACTTCTTTCCAAAAATTTTGAACCTTTTGTTCTATTTTTTTGTGATCATATGATTTATCTGCCTCTTTTATTGGCATTGTTAATTCTCCCTTTTAAAATAAAATTAATATGTGTATAAAAAAATAAAGAAATCTTCTATAAATTAGAAATTTAATTTAATTAAAAAAATGAAAAAGAAAATTTGACATGTGTCATATAAACATGATTTAGATTATTCATTAAATCTAAAATGTTTTAGCTTTTCCATTTACAACATTTTCTGTGATGATTGATATATCTTCTAACCATCTATCAACAATACTTTCAACTTTTTTGTCAACATCTTCTAATTTATAACCTTCTTCTAATATAACTTGAGTAGATGCTGCTTTCGGTTGGTCAATAGGTTTACCAATTTGGCTTAAAAGCATGACATTCATTTGTTTAATTCCTTCAATATTATTAACAACATCATTAGCTATTTCATTAGATAAAATATTATAAATTTTACCAATATGATTAATAGGATTTTTACCAGAAGTAGCTTCCATAGACATTGGTCTACATGGAGTAATTAACCCATTAGCCCTATTTCCTCTTCCTACAGAACCATCATCACCCATTTCTGCAGAGGTACCAGTTACAGTTAAATAGTATCCAGATTCATCTAGAACTTCATCATTATCTCCTGTATTAACAAAGACTTCTACTTCACGATCAGTGTGTTTAGATGCAAGATCAATTACAATACCTTTTAAAGATTCACGAACATCAATATATTCATTCTTATTAGCTAAATATTTAGATACCATTGCACAACCAATAGTTAAAGTAATTTTGTCCCCTTCTCTTAATCCCATTACTTTAATATCTTCACCAACGGCAGGATGTTCTTTTTTAAATGATTTAGAATTTAATAATTCTTCAGTAGAATTAACAATTGTTTCTACTTCAGAAAATGGTGCATATCCTACACCAAAAGAAGTATCATTTGAAGAAGGAAGTCCGTCCCTGTTAAATACATCGACTAAATCTCCTGAACCATGCCCTATTTTACATTCAACAACAGTATCAAGTTCAACATCTAAGTTAATAATTGTGTCATCTAAGAAGTTTTTAGCAGCTTCAATAGCTACTCTATCAAGAGGAAGTTTAACTCCATCATATTCAGATACTCCCCTACCTGTTAAAAGAATATCCATAGGTTTGATTATTTGACCCCCACCAAATGCAGGATTAGATTCACCAGCAGTGATTTGAACTTCATCAGTATTGTGGTGTAACACTCCACCAAACTCATCCATATACATTTTACACAATGCTTCACTAACAGTCTCAGCAATACCATCACTAATACTGTCTGGATGACCAATACCTTTCCTTTCAACTATTTCAATGTCTAAATCTTCAATATAAGTTTGATTCAATTCTTTTACAATAATATTTCTCATTTTATCAACACATATCAATAATTAATATTATGATTTTTTATATTGTAAATAATAAATAAATGTTACTACATTTTAAAAAGTAAAATCTAAAAATTAATAAACAAATAAAAGAAATAATATGATATGGGGTTTTATAGAAAATTTAATACAGTTTTAAAAAGCATAGATAATTTAACTAAGTTATACAAATTATCTAAAAAAGAAAAAAAATCAAAGAAAAAACAAAAGTGATTTTAAAGCTTATAAAACTTTAAAAATAATAAAATAATAAAATTATTTGATGATTTTAAATAAAAGGACTAATGAAATAATAAAAATAAAAATTAAAATCGCGGATAATTTCTTTAAACGTTTATTAGGATTGATGTTTAAAAAAGATATTGACTATGGACTTCTTATTATAACAAAATATGGATCAACCATCCACACTTCTTTTGTGAAATTTCCAATTGATATTTATTTTTTAGATAATAATAAACAAATTTTTGATATTATAACATTAAAACCTTGGAAAAGCTATCGTCCACCAAAAAAAGCAAAATATATTTTAGAAACAAAAAAAGATCAAATAAAATTAAAAAAAGGAGATATATTAGAATTTATCTAAAATATCCTTAGGATTTTCAAGTATTTCAATTTCATCAATATTGGCTAGTCTACGAGTATTTTCAACATCAATATCCCTCATATAGATAGTAATTATTTTACCCTCAGAAATTGCACCATAAGGACAACTATTTCTACATAAACCACAACCAATACATTTATGTAAATCAATTTCCTCATGAGGAATAATAGCTCCTTGTTGACATATTAAAGCAGCAGTACATTCATCACAGCCTTCACATTTTGTTAATTCCATCTTAGATGGTAATACTGTATCAATAGGACCTGGATGGATATCTACTGGAATTATAATTGTTTTAACAGCTCCTTTTCCTGCTTGTGCAACGGCATTAGTAACAAGAGTATCTGCAATACCATGAACAATTTTAGAAACTGTGTTTGCTGTAGCTGGTGAAACAATCAATAAATCATATTTTCCAAGAGAAAGTCTACCTGTAATTGGATATGAAAATTTTTGGTTAGAATCACATGCTAATTCTCGGTATTTACTACCAGTTAATTTAGCTACCCTATCATAAAGGCCATACATTTGTAAAACTTCTTCAGCAGCCCCTGATAGAAAAATTGTGACTTCATGATTTTTAGCTAATTTTTCAGCCACTTGGACAGATTCATTTAGTAAATGACCTGCACCAGTAAAAGCAAACCCAATTCTCATTTTTATCTATAATCTATGATATTCATAAGCTTCTCTATCAGAGAATGCGTAATCTAATGTTGTGTATTGACTCATGAATTCAGTAACTTCATCTCTGATATTTTCCATATCAACAGCAACACGTTTTATGAATTCAGCGACTTCATCCATTTCTTTTTCTTTTAAACCTCTTCTAGTAATTTCTTGAGTACCAATTCTAATACCAGATGGATTATCACTATTATCCACATTATCCCCTGGTAAGAGGTTTTTATTTAATACAACATTATTATTAGCTAAATCTTTTGCAATATCAGAAGCACTTCTAATGTTTCTTAAATCAACAGCAACTTGATGAGATTTTGTAAATCCTTGATCTTCACATAATACATCGAAACCACGTTCATATAATCCTTGAGCTAAAGCTTGTGAGTTTTTGATAATTTGTTTAGCATAATCCTCACCAAATTCTAACATTTCAGCAGTAGCAATACCTAAACCTAATAAATGATGTAAGTGATGATTACTTACTACACCTGGAAATACTGCATTATCAATTATTTGTTCATTATCAACATTAGAAAGGATAATTCCCCCTTGTGGTCCAGGAAATGTTTTATGAGTACTTCCCATCATAATATCTGCACCCTCTTCAATAGGTTGTTGGAATTGTCCTCCAGCAATAAGCCCTAAAACATGTGCTCCATCATACATGATTTTAGCTCCAACTTCATCAGCTGCTTCACGAGCTTCAGATACAGGATGTGGAAATAAAAATAAACTTCCTCCGAAAAGAACAATTTTTGGTTTTTCTTCGAGGATTTTTTTATTCATTGCATCAATATCAATATTCATAGTTTCTTTATCAAAAGGTTGTGAAATAGTTTTTAAACCACAAATTCCAGCTGCACTAACATTGGCATGACTAATATGTCCTCCTGAAGGAACTTCTAAAGCTATTACCTTATCACCAACATTAGAAAATCCAAAAAATGCTGCTATATTAGCAGTTACTCCTGAAATAGGTTGAACATTAGCATATTCAACATTATAAACTTTTCTAGAAAGCCTTTTTGTAATATCTTCAATTTCATCAATATATTGACAACCTTCATATAATCTTTCAAAAGCTTGTCCTTCAGCATATCTATGAGCAAAATCTGACGCTACAGCTTCAGTAACTTCCACACTTGTTACATTTTCTGAAGCAATGAGATTTATACTGTTTTTCATATAATTAGTATGTTTTTTTGCAATATTTTCTAAGTTTATGATTTCATCATGATAATTAGTCATCTACTACACCTTATATCCAATTAACAATTATGAATAGGTTTATGTTAATTATATAATATAAGATTTGTGAAAAATAGGCACTTTAAAAAACTTATGTGATAAATTATTTTTTGATTAAATTATTCACTTAAATTTTTCACAATAAGCTATTCATTAGAGTTAAATTATAAAAATAAAGCCAAATATTAAGAAAAAGTTTTTAGTAAAAAAAACCTGCTAAGGCTAAATCACACAAGTTTTTGAAAGAGCCGAAAATTCTACTTAAAGTTATGAAATTAAATATGTTAATTTTATCAATTAATTTTAAGTCTTAAAAAAGAGTAAAAGTGATAATCCTCACTAAAAATTAGAAATGTTAAATTTAAATAAAAATTAATTAGTTTTGATTAAAAAAAATAGAATAGAGAAGTTTTCTCTATCTATTTACCTATGTCTTCAAGAGCAGCACTGATTTGTGCCATGATTTGATCGGTTTTGAAGTGTTGTTGATCCATAGCTCCAGATGGACATGCGCCTACACAAGTACCACATCCTTTACATAATGCAGAGTTAATTTGTGCGTGTGATCCTCCACCAACAGCTCCAACAATGGAAATAGCTCCATATGGACATAATTCAACACATACTTCACAAGCACCACAGACACCTTCGTCTGTACTTGCAATAATAGGTTCAATTTCCACTTGACCTTTAGCCATTGGAATAGCAGCTCTAGAAGCAGCAGCTGAACCTTGTGCTACAGAATCAGGAATATCTTTAGGACCTTGAGCTACACCAGCAATGTAAACACCGTCAGTTAAAGTGTCAACAGGTCTAAGTTTAGGGTGAGCTTCCATGTAGAATCCATCTGCGGATTTGGAAACACCTAAAGTTTGTCTGAGTTCTTCAGATCCTTCAGAGTGTTCAAGACCAACACTTAATACAACTAAATCATAAGTGTATTCGGTTACTTTTCCAAGTAAAGTGTCTTCTGCTCTGATAGTTAAAGTTAAATCATCATTTTCGAAGATTGCTGCAGGTTTACCTCTAACAAATTCAATTCCGTATTTTTCTTGAGAAGTTTTATAAAACTCTTCATATCCTTTACCAAATGCACGAATATCCATGTAATAACATGTAACTTCAGTATCTGGTTCATGATCAATACATAATTGAGCATTTTTCATAGAGTACATACAACATACTCTTGAACAGTAAGGTTTACCTATTTGTTCATCTCTTGAACCAACACAATGGATGAATGCAATACGTTTTGGTTCGATACCGTCGGAAGGTTTTACAACATGTCCTCCAGTAGGACCAGATGCATTAATCATTCTTTCAATTTCCATAGCAGTGATTACATTACTGAAACGTCCGTACCCATATTGATATATTCCAGATGGGTCAAATGGATCGTATCCAATAGCTGCAATAATAGTACCAACATCTAATTCAATTTTAGATGGTTGTTGATTGTGGTCAATTGCACCACGTTCACATGCTTGGTCACATAACATACATTCAATACAGTAATCTTTATCAATAGTTGCACATAATGGTACAGCTTGAGGGAAAGGAATGTATGCAGCTTTTACCATACCTACACCTTCATCATAGTAATTAGGTATTTCAATTGGACAAGCTTCTACACAAGATCCACATCCAGTACAGTCTTCTTCAATAACATATCTTGCTTTTTTACCAATAGTAACATGGAAGTTTCCGATGTATCCATCTACTTCTTCTACTTCCGCATAAGAAATCAATTCAATATTTTCATGTTTGTATGCGTCTACCATTTTTGGTGCTAAAATACACATAGAACAGTCAAGAGTTGGGAATGTTTTATCTAATTGTCCCATCCTACCTCCAATAGTAGGATTTTTCTCTACCATGTAAGTTTTGAATCCCATATCACCTAAATCTAAAGCAGTTTGAATACCACATACTCCACCACCAATAACTAATGCTTTGTTATCTACTGCTACTTTAGTAGCTTCTAATGGTTCGAGTAATCTTGCTTTAGCAACAGCCATACGAACTAAGTCTTTTGCTTTTTCGGTAGCTTCTACCGGTTGGTTCATGTGTACCCAAGAATCTTGTTCTCTTAAGTTAGCAAATTCAAATAAAAACTTGTTTAATCCAGCTTCTTCTACACATCTACGGAAAGTAGGTTCGTGAAGACGAGGAGAACATGCAGCAACAACAATCCTATTAAGATTGTGTTCTTTAATATCCTCTTGGATCATGCTTTGTCCAGGGTCAGAACACATGTATTTATAATCCTTAGTTAAAACCACATCTGGTAATGAAGCTGCATACTCAGCAACATCTGGACAGTCTACAACCCCACCAACGTTCACACCACAGTGACAGACGTAAACACCAATCCTTAATTCTTCATTATTATCTCTTTTTTCTTCTGCCATTTAAATCACCTTGTACAAGTAGTGAATAAATCTAATATTTAATAAAAATTTACATCCAAAAAAAAGATTCATAGAATTTTTATAAACTATTAGATATACTACTGTTGTAACTACACATATATAAATATTTCTCTATGAAACTTGGAGTAACCTTTATATATAATAAAAAAACTAAGGCTTAAACTGACTTTAATAATTTAATACTATTTTAAAAATCTAATTAAATCAAAATATAACAAAATATGAAATATTTACAAAAATAAAATAATTATATCCAATAAAAAAAATTAAAAATACGAACTATATTAACATAATTATCACTGACAAAGTTACTAGTGAAACTACTGTATTTATTAATATACAATCAGAAGTTAAATCATGATCTAATTTATATGTAATAGCAAGTACAAGTGACAACATACCTGATGGCATTGCAGCTTCTATAATTCCAACATTATACTGCAAATCAACAAGACCAAAAAATTTAGCTAAAAATATTGCAATTATTGGAAAAATAATTAATTTCATAATAGTTGTGAATAACACCATGAATTTACTCCTATAAAATCCACTTAAATCTATGGAAATCCCTAAAGAAAGCATGATTAAAGGAATTGTTCCTCCAGCCAAATAATCAATTGTTTTTTCTAAAACACCACCAATTGGCAATAATAACAAATTAAATATTAAACCTAATATAATAGCCCAAAGTGGAGGAAATACAATAATTTTTCGAATAGCTGTTTTAATAGATCCTCCAAATTTTAAAGCCAAAGCAAAAGACAATATTATAAAAATACAAGTTGTAGCAATATCACAAAAGATAGCTCTTAAAAGACCTTCAGATCCATAAATTCCTAAATTAACTGGATATCCCATAAATGCAGTATTAGCTATCATTATTGTTATTAAAACACTCCAAATTTTCCTATCATCAAAATTTAACTTCTTTAATATTAAATAAGAAGTGATTCCTGTTATAAAAGAAGAAATTAAAATTAGAACTGTTAAAATACTTAATTTAGGAAGTAAAGACAAATCAGCCGAATATAATGCAGAAAAAATCATGCATGGCAAAAGAAGATTAATAACTATTTTATTTAAGGAATCTATATCTTTATCACTTAAAAAATCAATTTTTTTAAGAATATAACCTAAACCAATCATTATAACGATTGATAAAATAGTTGTTTCAATTGTATTCATAAGCAATTATTAGAATTAAAAAATATAAAAAGGTTTAGATTAAAAAAATAGGCAATTTCAAAAACTTTTGTGGTTTGAATTTTTCATATTTTTGAGTCATGAAATTTTTTTTCTGTATTTTTTCTTATTATACAAGTTTAAGTCTAATAAATAGTAATTATGAAAGAAAAGTTATTTTTTTAAGAATTAGAACAAATTTTCATGATTCAAAAGTATTAATGTAAAATGAAATTAAGTTTTTTACACCACAGGATGGGACATGAAATTTTTTAATTTTTCATAGAATTTTTTATTTTAAAAATTTTTTGCAATAATTTTATTTTTCAGTTGTTTCTATTGTTTATTTCGTTGTATACTCTTTTTAAGTTGTGTCCTATTGTGTATAGTTTAAACTCTGTATTTACTTGTTTTAAGCCTGTTGTTGTGAATTCTGTTAGGTGCATGTTTTGTTTCATGTTTGCAAATGGTAGTTTCTGCTGTTTTTTGAGTGTATTTTTGTAGATTTTTTGGGCTTCTGTGGTTTTCCATTTTTCTTTGCATTTTTATTTTTTTTTGGAAATGTTTTCCATAGTCGCTGATTATTCTGTATCGTTGTGTTTTTACTGCAATATTCTTGTACTGGGCAGTTTTTGCATTCTTTGGTCCAATGTGTGATTCTTGTTTTGTTTTTGTATTGGTATTCGCTTTTTTTCTATAGTGGTTGACCAATGGGGGGGGCAGATATATGTCATCATTTCGTGATCATAGTTAGAAATTAATCTTTGGAAAAATGGTTTTTTTCGGACAATATTTACTATTTTTTTTCTTTTCTTGACAGGATGGGACATGACTCTCATTAATTTTTAAAATTTTTTTCGCTTATTTTTCCTTTAATTTTATATACTATGAAGTACAATCTTTTATTATAAATATTAATATTTATGGTTGTTTTATTTATGGTTTTAAAAGATGATACTATTAATCAGACTATGTTGGTGCCTATGGACTTGAGTAATTTGATTCCTGAAGGTCATCCGTGTTATTTTATTAAAAATGTGGTTGATCAAATTGATTGTTCCGAAGCTAACAAGGAGTTTCGTGATAAGCCTGGTGAACCTGCTTATCCTCGTGAAATATTGCTTAGGATTGGTTTGGATGAGTGTTTTTGATGGTGGATTGTCTTCTCGTGAAATTGAGAGAAGAACAAGAACTGATATTTTTCTTATATGTACTTAGCAGGCATGCAAAAGCCAGTTTATAGGGACAATTTTATAAGATTCAAATTGGATTATACCTGATTTAATTGATGAAGCTTTTAAAACAACTTTAAAGATTTGCAAAAGAAGAAAATTCGCCATTTAGAGTTTTAGATGGAACTAAAGTAAAAACATCTTTAAAAAATAATAACCAATGAACAACAATTAAAAATAATCATGAAAAGAACAATTGGAAGAAAAGTATTATAATTGGATCAAGAAGAAGATTTGGAATTGGGCGATGAATCTGGAAAAATAGTGTTCCTGAATCTATTAACAAACAAACAAAAATTCCAAAAAAAAACAGTAAGAAAAAATCAATAAAAATCCTCTGAAAAATGATGTAGACCAAAGATAAATTGAGAGCTTTAGGGTGTTCGCCAAAAGTAATTTTTTTGATGCAAATTTTTCTTTGTTTTTGAATTAAAGTAGTTTTAATCAGTTTCAAAAATTAATTTTAGATTTTTGGCGGACACCCTTTAAGTAAAAAAAAACCTCTTAAAACAATCCAGAAGAAAATCCTGAAAAAAATTTACAAAAAAGCTTGAAACACTCGAAGAAAAGCTTAAAGAATCCTGGAAAAAATGATGTAATAAATGTAAATGATCCAGATTCAAGATTTTTATGATTAATAAAAAAAGGTAAAATGGGGAATTTGGATTACAATGGACAGATTGCTGTAGACTCACATAAAAGAATAATCCTAGCATCATACATAACAATACAATCCAACAGACCATTACGAACTTGTTCCATTAATGGAACAAGTACAATCAAATTTAACAGGAATATAACGATGAAAATGCCTGTTAATTACCAAGTAAGTGCAGATAATGGATATTCAACAGATGAAAACACAGAATATCTTGAAAAAACATGGACCTTGACGGTTACATATCCTCACAAAAACTCTTTTTTCCCTGTTTTTGATAATCAGAAGGTTTCAACCTTGACGGTTACATATCCTCACAAAAACTCTCAAGAAAAGAAAAAAATAGTAAATAATTGTCCGAAAAAAAAACCATTTTTCCAAAGATAAATTTCCAACTATGATCACGAAAATGATGACCTATATCTTCCCCCCCAATTGGTCAACCACTATAGAAAAAAAAGCGAATACCAATACAAAAACAAAACAAGAATCACACATTGGATCCAAGAATGCAAAAACTGCCCAGTACAAGAATATTGCAGTAAAAACACAACGATACAGAATAATCAGCGACTATGGAAAACATTTCCCAAAAAAAAATAAAAATGCAAAGAAAAATAGAAAACCACAGAAGCCCAAAAAAAATCTACAAAAATACGCTCAAAAAAACAGCAGAAACTACCATTTGCAAACATGAAACAAAACATGCACCTAACAGAATTCACAACAACAGGCTTAAAAAAAGTAAATACAGAGTTTAAACTATACACAATAGGACACAACTTAAAAAGAGAATATACAACAAAATAAACAATAGAAAACAACTGAAAAATAAAATTATTGCAAAAAATTTTTAAAATAAAAAATTCTATGAAAAATTAAAAAAGTTCATGTCCCATCCTGCTATTGTTTATTGTGGATGTTAATATAAAATCTGTTTGTGTATCTGCTATACATGATAAATCTGATTAATTCCTTTTTTAATCTATTGAGGTGAGGATTATTTAATTCTTTTAGTTGTTTTTCACTGTATCCAATTATTATGGTGCATCACAGATGCTAGTATCACCTGCCAGCATTGAATATCTTTTATAAAGACCAGGTCTATCTGGATCATTGTAAATTCCATCAATAAAGTCTTCATTCATGTCTAACACAGCAAATATGATTAAGCAATTTTCTTCTTTGAGAAATATCGGATTTAGTTAAAGTCATATTTTTATCCTTCTTATCACTTCTAATAAAAATTTATAGCCTCTACAACAGTTGTTCAACCACAATCATAGAAAAGAATACTTAATCATACTTCCTAAAGTAGTTTTTCGAATACGAACAAAATGCACTTTTCCATCATCATATTTTATATATATTTTCGATTTTTCATATTTATCCTAATTTATTTCCCAAGTTTCATCACAAAATATTCCCTGAAATTAAAATCAAACATAAAATAATTTAAACAAATATAAAAACTATTAAAATAAACACATCCAATTACAAGCAAATTAAACGAATTTAAAACAAAAAAAATAATCAAAAAGGAAAAATCAATAAAAAAAA
>NZ_LWMU01000045.1 GCF_001639275.1 Methanobrevibacter oralis | reverse complement strand
TAATGCTTTAAATCAGCTTTAACTTCATGAATTTTAGAAAGTGGGATATCTTTATTAATATAAGCATTTCTACTCATATTACTATTTTAGTCACATTTAATATAAATATTTTTTGTCTAAAACTATAATTCTTCCTATTGAATCAATATTGGATGATAATTATTTTGTTAATAAAAATGGTGAAATAGAAGAGCGTTATCCTTTTTGTAAACATTGTGGTTCTAAAAAAAAGTTTATTAAGAAAGATTTTAATTGGAGAATTTTGTATTTAGAATCTGGTTTGGCTGTTAAGGTGAAAATAAAAAGATATGAATGCCATGATTGTAAAAGAAAATGTCAATCAGAATTCTCTAAATATTATGAAAAATACTGCAATTTTTCAAATAATACTAAAAATAAAGCAAAAAGATTACTCCAACATGGATGGAAATCATATAAGAAATCTTAAAAATGATTTTAATGAATTATTATCATTAAATATCTCTTATGAATCCATTAGAAAAATTACATATTTTTTGGTGATTCACTATATTGGTGTGATGAGGAATCAGAACTCTCAGGATATTTTGGTTATGACGCACAATGGATTAGAATAGAAGGTAAATGGTGGTTATAGACTCGATATATTTGATACAATAAGAAACATGCCCGTAGCATGCCATATATCAAATAATGAATCAAATAAAACTGTTAAAAATTTTATTAAAAAAAGCATATCCATTAAAATACCGTAAAAGCAGATAGTAACAGATTCAAAACAAGGATATGATGAAATAATGAATGAATTAGGATTCGTTCATCAACATTGCATATTTCATTTATATAAAAATATTTTAGAAGCCATGCAATCTGAAATTAATAAAACCGTAAAAAATTACAAGCAGAAATTAAAAATAAAACATCCTGAACTCTCAGATTACAAAATTAAAAAATTAATTAAAGACAAAAAAATATGCTTAGAACAAGAAATAAAAGAATATCTTGAATTATTTTACGAATTATTTAACCAACAAACTTTCAAAAAAGCAATTCGTTATATCGATTTATTAAAAAATGAATTAAAAGGGTTTCCTAAACTTTTATCTGAATATTTAAATAAAAACTTTTTCCCAGAATATAGAAAATTTCTAAAATTCTTAAAAAATCCCTTTAAAGAAAAACTAGAAAGAACTAATAATAAATTAGAAAATTATTTAGGAAATACATTAGATAAACACACAAAAAGAATTTATAGAACTCCTGAAGGCATGTTTGCTTATATTATGTCAAGAAAAAATGGTTGGATCGAAAACCGAAATCAAGACCTAACAAATTGACAGTCCCAGTTATCTAAATTCCAATTTTTCAACAAAATTTAATATTTTATTAATAATCTTAGATAATGGTCCAAATTTAGATGAAAGAACTCTTAATCCTTCAATATCATCTTTAGTGAAGTATTTGACCAAAATTAATGCAAAAAAATAAACAATAATACAAAGAAATATTCCAGGGAATAAAAACATTGTAGTTTTTGGAATAAAATAAGCAAACATCGCCATTATAACTGAAGACAATATTATTTTAAATACTGCTTTTGTAGGCGCTTTTGTTTTAGTTAATCTAAATACAAAACAAACACAAGGAATCATCATTAAAAAGCAAGCAATACTTGTAGCTGCTGCACCACCAGCAATACCCCAAGAAGGAACCATAATCCAATTAAGAATAGCTGTTACAATAGATCCACATACTAGTATATACATTGGAATTCTAGGATTCCCAATCCCCTGAATAATACTAGTTGAAATAGAAAATATTGAATAAAATGTCATTCCAATTGACAAAATAGCTAATGCCATTGCCCCTGCAACATAAGCTGTATTTTTGAAATATAAAACTCTTAAAGTAGGCTCAGCAAACAAAGCTAAACCAACACACATTGGAACAACAAACAATAACGAGAATTTATAAGCTTGGCTGACATATTTTTGAAGAGATGATGTATTTTTAAGTTTAAAAGCTTCAGAAGATGCGGGTAAGATTGTAGTTGCAATAGAAATAGATATAATCAAAGGCAATCTAGAAATAGGATCGGCAGCTGCAAAAAATCCTATATCATCAAGTGTTAAGAATTTACCCATAATAATAGTACAAATATTATAAATCAACATTTCAGCAATAGCTGTAATAATAACAGGTATAGAAAATTTAACTAACTTTGAAGCAAGAGATATTTCTTCTTTTCTTGTAAAAACAAAGTCCGAACTATATTTCGGCATGTATTTAGGTAAATATACTTTAAATATATAAAGTGCAGCTATGACAGAAAGAGAATAACCCAAAACTGTACCCCATAATGCTCCAACAGTAGAAAGACCAATTAAAACAAATGCAGTTGCAAATAAAATCATTCCTAATTGTTCTACGGCACGAGTATAAACAATATACTCCATTTTATATAATCCTTGAAATGCTCCTCTAAAAGCACCAACAATAACACTAAATGGAGTAATAATTCCAACTATCTGTAAAGGGACCATGGCTATTGGTTTTTCTAAATAATTATAAGCCAACCATGGAGCTACAACAAAAATCATGATAACCCCAAAAAACAACCCTAAAAACACCATTATTTTTAAAGCCGTGTAAATAGTCTGCCTAGCCATGTTATGATCATCCACAGCCTCATATTCAGCTACATATTTAGCTATTGCAGGAGGAAGACCTCCTGCTGAAAGGGTTTGAAATATACCTTGAAAAGGCAAGGTAATACCTAAAATTCCATACATTGTAGGACCTAAAAGAATAGCCATTAAAAAACGGTAGATATATCCACCTATACGGAATATCACATTACCTATAAAAATTATTAAACTACCCCTAATTAACTTATTCGCCATGATTAAACCTTTTTAAAAAATGCTAGTTAATAATTAACTTGATTTTAATATTTAAATATATTTATTTAAGAAATTTTGGAATTCAAATAATGTCCTTTTTAAAGAGTCCATACCATAAATATCTTTCTTAATATCGTCTAATGAATCATTAGACCAGAATGAAGCACCTAAATTAGAACCAAATGGTCCACCACTAACTGGAATTATGCCATGTATCATAAAATAAGTAATATTTTTTAAATGAGCAAAATCTTGTCCTCCAGTCCTATCGCCACCAACAACAATGCTCATACCAATTTTCCCCCTAAGTAAATTAAAATCAATAGCTTCTAATGCCCTAGTTCTATCCATTATAGCAGATAAATTACTACTTATCCCTCCACTTTGAATAGGCGTTGCTAAAATTATACCATCAGCTAATTGAAGATTTTTATAAACTTCCCCCATATCATCATCAATTATGCATTTTTTATTTTCAATACAATAATCACAATGCATACAGGGTTTAATATCCTTAGCATGACAGGTAAATATGTTTGTTTCAAATCCATTTGATTCCAGACTATCTAAAGCTTTTTTTAAAACATATTCAGTAGTATTATTCCTTGGACTAGCACAAATACCAAAAATTTTCATTTAAACCCCTTTAATAGATTAATTTATATTTTTTAGTTTACATAAATATTTATAATATTTGAAATATATAATTTAATTATTATTTTATCCCGGAGAAAAATTCATGAAGGTAGGAAAAGGTATTGTAAAAAAGTATTCAAGAGAATACAATAGAACTCTTAAAAATGGTGAAAAAAGAAAATACACAACAGAACAAATTCAAATTACAGTACCAAAAACAGAGGACATTTATGAAAATAAAGAAGAAGTTTTAATTATTCCCCACTCCGAAATTGAAGATTTTAACCAAATACACGAAACAAATGAATCGCTTAAAATAGCTAATTATTTAACTCTTGAGAAGGTGAAAGAATTGGAAAAACAACTTGAAAATTCTAATAAACCATCCGCTTCTGAATATGAAAAGGAAATAAAACGACTTAAACAAGAAATAGATGATATGAACAAAAACAATATTGAAAATTTGAAAAAAGAAAATGATACTATTAAAAATAAACACTCTAAATTAATAGAAGAAAATGAAAACCTTAAACACAAATTTATCAATATTAAAACAGAAGTAGAAAATCTAAAAACTAAGTATTCAAGTATTAAAGAAGAAAATGAGAATCTTAAGAATAAACAGAGTAACATCAAAACTGAACATGACCATCTTAAAAAGAAATACTGTGATATGAAAGAGGAAAATAAATCTCTTAAAAACGAGTATTCTAGTTTAATTGATGAACAAAACAATATTAAAGAAAGTTATACTAATATTAGCAGTAAATATGATCAATTAAAACAAGAAAATCTTAATACTAAAACTAGCTATGCAGAAATTTTTGAAATAAATGAAGATTTAGAAAAAGATTATGATTCACTTCGTTTAGAATATAATGATTTGGTTGATAAATATAACAATTTAGAAGAAGAACTATACCGTTTAAAATCAAATAAAAGTCATGATGAATATATAGCTAATAGAGTAAAAGAATTTATTTTAAATAGTGGAAATTAAAATTCAAAATCATCTTCATAACTATATTCAGGATTCCATCTTTTTAAACCTGGTATAAACCTAGCAGTAATTCCAGTTGCTTGGGTTTCAGGCAATCTAGGATTTTTTTCCATCATTTCTTTAGTTTTTCTAATAATCATTTCATTTAAGGTTATATTAGGTTCTGTAAATTCACCATTTTGAAAACAATCAATACAATACTCATCATTGGGACTTCCATCCTTATTAGTCCCATAATCTTTTTTAACAATTGGTCTGCCACAAGAATTACAAAATCCCATCTTAAACTCTCCTTTTAAAAAAATAGAAAATAAATTAGAAATAAATCTAATTTACTTGTTCATCTTCATCTAATGCAAGTCTCATACTATCTGGATCTTGTGGAAAATGTGCTAAGAAATCTTGAGCAGATCTTCTAACATCTCTTGAACCAATAATATATCTACCTGCAATAATAATATCTGCACCTTTAGATGTAGCTTCTTCAACCTTATCTGGAGTGATTCCACCAGCTACAGCTACTAAACCATTAGCAATGAGTTTCTTAATTTCTTTAATATTACCCCATTCAGTCATTTCACTAGTATCTTCACCCTTTTCAGATTTATAAGTTTCTAAATCTACATTTCTATGTAATAATACAACATCTGGTTTTAAGTCATCAGGTAATTGAGATAATTTTTCTTCAAAGTTAGATACATTCATCATGTCAAGAATTGAATAAATACCTTGTTTTTGAGTTTCATGAATAGCTTTTTTAATTGATTCAATTGTACCAAGACCAGAAATAGCTATTGCATCAGCTGTTTCATCAGCTGCCATTTTAACTTCAACTCTACCAACATCTAAAGTTTTTAAATCGGCGATAATAAATGCATCAGGGCGTAATTCTCTGATTTTAGCTACAACTCCAACACCGAATTTTTTAACAAGGGGAGTTCCAGCTTCAATTAGAACTCTTTCTTTATCAGGTAAATCGGCAATGATTTTTGCCATTGCATCCAAATTATCTAAATCAAGTGCAACTTGTAAATAAGGTGGAGACCAAAGTTTTTGTACTCTGAATCCCATGATAGGGTGAGTTCCACGATCTTTTTCAGCTAAAACTTTATCGATTGATGGATATCCAGACATTGCTCTTCTAATAGCTAATTTAGTAGCTCCATAGTTGTATTGGTAGATTTTTCTGAAATCTTTAGCAGAAGGATCAATAAATACACTAACATTAAGCACAATATCTTCAACAATCTCTTTTGGAATATATCCGTCTTCTACTGAATCAGCAACTGCTCTTGCAACTGCAGTTTGTGCAGGTCCAAATATTTTACTAGCATCTTCTAAATCACCAACACTAACTTTAGGAATAATTAAAGTTGCTGGTTTAGTCATTAAGTTTGGTCTGATAACACTTGTCAATGGAGTATGACCAACAGATAAGTTTGATAATCCATTTGCAAAAGCTTGACCAACAGGTCCTAATTTATCCCCTATTAATAAATCAACATGTGCTAATTCAGCACCATCACCAATAAGAGCTTCTCCTATTCTATACATTGGGTCCATTAAATTTCCTCCGTTATGTAATAACATTTTATACTTTATTTTTATTTATAAATAAAATTATTGGAAGTTAATCCTTTTTGAAATATCCTTAGGTAAAGGCAATCTTCTAAAAGGCATTCCATTAATTTTTTCATTAATTTCATTTATTAATTCATCACAAGTCATTTCAACCTTTTCACCAGTTTCACGAACAGTTACTTGGAATTTACCAGATTCTTTTTCATTATCCCCAACAACAAAAATATATGGAATCCATTCTTTAGAAGCATTTCTAATTTTTTTACCAACACTTTCATCCCTATCATCAACATCGACTCTAATATTTGCTGCATTGATTTTATCATATAAAGTATTAGCAAATTCTTTATGCTTTTCTCCAACAGTGATAATTCTAGCTTGAATTGGGCTTAACCAAGTTGGCAATTTTGGGGATTTTTCATTAATTTCAATAGCAGTTTTTTCTAAAAGTGCACATAAAACTCTTTCAATACTTCCAGTTGGAGAACAATGTAAAATTGTTGGAGTATGTTGAGAAGCATCTTCACCTAAATAAGAAATACCAAATCTTTTAGCACTTTCAACATCAATTTGAATGGTTGGATTTTCTATTGGACGACCTAAATAATCAATATTAGCTAAATCAATTTTACAAACCCAATAATGATGTCTTTCTGGTAAAATCTCTAAAAGTACAGGCTTTTCAAATTTAGAAGCAATAGAATACATCCATTCTTTATGCTCATCATAAAAGTCTTGAGTTGCTCTGAATATAACTTCAAAATTTAATTCTAAATCAACACCAGTTTGAAGACACATTTCTGTTTGATTTGAAAATTCTTCTAATGATGCATCAACATCGGCACAAAAACTATGGAAATCAGGCATTGTAAATGCTCTTAATCTTTTAAGACCTACAACTTCACCTTTTTTTTCGTATCTAAAACTGTAAGTAGATAATTCATAAAGTTTAGCAGGCAAGTTTTTCCAAGTTAAAAATGAATCAGCCATTACTCTAAATGCACCAAAACAACATGCAAATCTAAGCATTAAATTCCTTTTAGTGTCTGTTCTGTATTGTCTTTCACCAAATTTGTATGCATGCTGATAAATAGCTTCATTATCTAAGTCATAAAAAATAGGAGTTTCAATTGGCATTGCTCCTTGATTAACTACTAAGTTATAAACATAATCAGCTAATAAATCACGAATTAAACGACCCTTTGGATACCATTTAAGGTTACCTACATCAGAAGCGCTTTCATAATCACATATTTCTTTTTCTCGCATTAATTTTACATGAGGGGGTTCACCTTTATCAGAAGCACCTCTTCCAAGTTCATAATCAACAAGTTGTTTGAAAGTTTTATTTTCAAATTTAAAATCGTCAATTTCTATTAATTCATTTCCATTAAGAATTTGCCAAGTAGAAGGTTTTCTTTCTGTTTTTTCCTCTTCATTATCATCTACAGTAATAGTCCTTGAAAGTTCACTTAATGGATGACCTTTACATGAAATTTCAAATGCTTTATACCATCCGAAAGGCACTCTTTTAACATTAAAATTTTCAGCAAGTAAAGCTTCTTCAGCATCCTTTAAAATTTGTACAGCTAATTTAGGAGAGCTTAATGAAGAAGATAAATGAGCATATGGATACAATACAATATTTTCAGCTTTAACTTGTTCATTAGCTTTCTTAACTTCACTAACTAAATTTTTAACGATAGCTTCCGGATTATTTTCATCATCTTTTTCAACAGCAGTAAATACAACCAAAGATTCATCAAAAGACCCCTTTTTTTTAACTTCTTCGATTTCCTCTGCTACCGGTGTTTTATTTTTTACATTATAATTTAAATAATCAGAATGAATAAGAAGTATTCTCATTTAACCACCATTACACTATATTGTAGGTTTTCTTTTTAATATTATATAAAATGATTTGATAATACAAAAATTGTTATATAATAATCTCCAAAATATTGAATATGAGAATTATATTAGCAGGGACTGGTAGTTCGGTTGGAAAAACAACAATAGCTACTGGAATAATGAAAGCTTTAAGTGATAAATTTAATGTACAACCTTTTAAAGTTGGTCCTGATTATATTGACCCATCTTACCATACATTAGCTACAGGCAATGTATCTAGGAATTTAGATTCATTTTTTATGATACCTGGACAAGTAAGAGATTCTTATCTAAAAGCCATGAAATCTAAAGATATTGCTATTATTGAAGGTGTTCGTGGCCTTTATGAAGGAATTGACTCGGTTAATGATGTTGGAAGTACTGCATCAATAGCTAAATCATTAGAAGCTCCTGTTATACTTATCATTGATTCAAGAAGTTTAGTTAAAAGTGCAGCGGCCTTAGTTTTGGGTTTTAAACAACTAGATCCTAAAATAAATATTGCTGGCGTGATTTTAAACAAATTAAAAAATAAAAACCATTACTTAAAAACTAAAAAATCCATTGAAGATATAACAAATACCGAAGTTATAGGTGGAATTATACGTGATAAATCCCTATCTATTGAACAAAGGCATTTAGGTCTTGTTCCTGCTGTAGAAAGAGAAAATTCTTTAAAATTTATTGATTTATGGTCGAATATTATTAAAAAATCCATTGATTTAGATAGATTAGTAGAAATAGCTAAAAGTTCTCCAAAAATTAAATCAAACATCGTCCCTATTTGGAATAAACTTAACAGACAAAAGGTTAAAATCGGAGTTGCTTTTGATGAGGTATTCAACTTTTATTACAAGGAAAATATTGAATCTCTAGAAGCTAATAATGTAAAAATAGAGTATTTTTCCCCATTAAAAGATGAAAACTTACCTGATGTAGACGGGTTATATATTGGTGGAGGATATCCTGAATTATTCTCAAAGCAATTACATGAAAATAAAAATATTAGACATCAAATAAAAGAATTTCACCTGGAAAATAGACCAATATTTGCTGAATGTGGTGGATTAATGTAC
Source organism: Methanobrevibacter oralis (assembly GCF_001639275.1). Lineage (NCBI taxonomy): Archaea > Methanobacteriati > Methanobacteriota > Methanobacteria > Methanobacteriales > Methanobacteriaceae > Methanobrevibacter > Methanobrevibacter oralis. The sequence goes on along the minus strand of NZ_LWMU01000045.1, from coordinate 26,404 downwards.
CTTATGAATTCTATACACGATGATAAAATGATTAATATATACCCTTACAAAGCTATTTTAACAGATAGAGTACAAGCATTAAAATACACAATAGCAGAAGTTACTAAAGACAATATTATTTCTAAAAAAGGTGAAAAATTTAACGGTCATGAATTTCATTATTCAAAAGTTATTGTAGATAAAACTAATATTAAACATGATTTAGCATTTAATATTTTAAGAGGAAAAGGTTCTTATAACCATCAAGATGGATTTATAGAAAAAAATACGCTTGCAAGTTATGTCCACACTCATGTAGCCGCGATGCCTAATTTTGGAGGAAATCTTGCAATTTCATCCTATGAAAATGGAGGATAATATGGATTTTAAAAAAGTTGATTTTTTTCAACCGGCAATCATTGTAGTTGCCATATTGGTTTTTTTATTAATGGGATATATTGGATCATTTAATTATAGATTCGAAGATCCTCTCAAATTAGAATTGATTTTAACAATATTTTTTGCAATAATTGTATTTATAGTAGCAATTTTAATAGGAAAATACAAAATTTCTTTTGAAAATACAAGAAAAATAGATATTTTATCCGAAAAGGCATTAATTAGTCTTGTTTTAATAGCTATTTCTTTACAAACATTAAATTTAATTTTGATAGGAGGAATACCTTTATTTAATAGTGTTTTAAAATCAAATGCAACTACAAATATATGGAGAATAGCTTATCCTTTATTTTTAATAATGATAAACATATTACTTGCAAAATATTATAAAAAACGCTATTTATTAGTTGTTTTATTAGGTGTAATGATATTTACTTTAAATGGTTATAGAACTTCTGTAATTGGAATTTTAGGAAGCGTATTTATTACCCTTTATTACCTTGGTAAAATCAATAAAAAAATTGGAACAATATTCGTTGGATTAATAGTAATTGGTGGAATAGCTATTGGTTATATTGCATCCCAATCTATCGCTACACAACATTGGACATTAAATCCATTAGAATTACTTTTTTACAGAGCGGCTTTTACATTAGAAGTATTTGAAAAAATAATTCCATTAGGTGCAACTACTCATGGACATATATTAAGTATGATTTTTTCAAGCGGAAGTCCTAGAACATTTATTGGAGAGTATGTTTTAAAATATAATGTATGCCTAACATCCACATTGTTTGGACCAGTATACCTTGATTTTGGAATAATTGGTCTTACCATACAAATGTTTTTAATTGGACTATTTTTAGAACTATTAAATAAATTAAAAGAAGGAATGGGAATTGGAATTTACTCAATAATTTTAACCCATACTTTAATCTGGATTGAAACAGGCCCAACCGATATTATGATTTGGTTTTTATACCTACTTGGACTTATTTTGATAATATTGAATTCTAATTATATTAAATTAAACAAAAATTAATAAAATTAAAATAATAAGTGAAATAAAGAATACAAATGTTCCTTTAACAATGAAATAACTATCTTTTTCAGTTAATAAAGATAATCCATATGAAACTGCAATGGCTACAAACATCTCAATTAATCCTGTTATACCTGAATCAAGACCGAATAAACTGCTAAATATAAATGAAAGCAAGTATGAAATAACAACGACGACTAAAATCAAGAATATTGTATTATTTAGTAAAGTCATTAAAAGTGGATATGATAATAATCCTCTACTTTGATGTTGATTGTAATTGTACAAATTTGTTTGAGGAGCTAAAGAGTGGTATTGATTTTCTTGGCGTTTAGACCTATTTAAAAATGAAAATTTAGAATTATGGTCTTCATCTTGCTTGTATAATGTGTTTTTATAAACAACAGGATTGGCATCTCGCCTTCGCATTAAATAATCCATATCTGAAGCATCATAATCATACTCCGGATATTCTTCTACAATTTCATAATTTTCACGTCTACCATCAAAAGAATTGTTTAAAGTAGTTTGTGATGTATTATCTTGATATTTTTTAGCAAGCTCAACTAAATTCTCCCTATCAACTAATTTAATGTTTTTTCTTAAAGCATAATTTGAAGCTTGGTTGGAAAAATAAGAAGAGGCAACAACAGTTACTTTAGAAGCCTTTAAACTTATAGCTGCTTCCTCCATATCTTTTAAAATATCGACACCAACTTCATAATCTTTATCAAAGTTTTCACAAGCTACAACTACGCCAAAGTCCCCTATTGTTGTTGGTAGTACAGCATAAATGTCAATAACCCTTTGAGATGTTTTAAAATTTTTATAAACTCTAAAACCTGAATCTTCCATTACCTTTGCAATAAAATTTATTAATTGTGGCTTTTCCAAAGTCCCACCCACATGTGTTTTTTATAAAAAATTACTTAATTATAATTTTTAGATTAAATTATTATTAAAGTTTATTATAAATATTATATTCTAGAAATTAAAAGCCAATATAATTATATAAACAAGTGATAGCTATAATAGTATATGAAAATATTGATTAGTAATGACGATGGAATAACCGCTTCAGGAATATTAGCTGCTAAAAAAGCAGTGGAAAATTTAGGTGATGCATATTTAGTAGCTCCTGAAACACAACAAAGTGGAATAGGCCATGCAATTACATTATACGACCCATTAAGAGTTGATGAAATATCTTTAAGAGATAATGATACTGGATATAGTGTAAATGGTACACCAACCGATTGTGTTAGTATTGCACTATTTGAAATATTAGATAAAAAACCTGATTTGATGATTTCTGGTATAAACACTGGTTTTAACATAGGTCAAGCAGAATTAACAACATCGGGAACTTTAGGAGCAGCAATGGAAGCAGCTAGTTTTGGAATTCCAACAATTGCTATATCCCAAGAAGTAGTTCGAGACGATGTGAAATTTGAAAATGGAGCAGTGGAAATTGATTTTGATTTTGCTGGAAAAATGCTTAAAAAATTATCTAAAATAGTATTAAAAAAGGGATTACCTGAAGGAATTGACTTATTAAATGTTAATATTCCTGCAAATCCTATTAATGAAGAATTCGAAGTTGTAAAACTAGGACAAAGAATGTATACTCCTATAATTGAAAAAAGATTAGATCCACGTGGAAAACCATATTATTGGATAGGTGGTGAACCTTATTCGTCCGATAATCCTGGAAGCGATGGATATGAACTACGCAAATGCCATAAGACAACTATAACCCCTCTTAAAATAGATCTAACTGGAGATATGAGTTTATTAAAAAAATGGTTGAAATAATACTTATAAATTTAAATCTTTAAGTATTTTTTCTCTTTCACTACGGAGCTCGTTTAAAATTTTCTCATCAGTACAACCATCTTTTTTTAATTTAGCTATTGTTCTAGTAATAGCTTCTAAATTGCTTTCTAATTGATTAATTGCCATAGTTTACCTCATATATATTTTAAACATTAAAGTATATAAACTTGAAATATCAAAATTAGAAACTAGAAATTTAGGGGTTGAAATTAATGACAAATGAAGAAGATAATGTAAATGAATTATTTAGTCAATTTAAAAATAAACATGTTAATGTTGATTTAAGAGGTAATTATCAAAGTGAAGGAAAAATTATTGCAGTTGATAATTATTTAAATCTTGTTTTAGAAACTGAAAATGGTTTAGAAACTATTAAAGGCGGAAATATAATTCTAATTAGCTTAAAAGAATAGCTAATTATTGAAGTCAATTTAAATCAACTTCAATACCTAATATATCTTTTTTACCACCATAAACATCCCTAGCTATTTGTGCTGCACCAATAGCTCCTGATTCTTTAGATATAACCTTTAAAGAATATTTATCTTTAAAATATTTATTAATTTCTTTTTCAAAATCAAAAGGTTTTTTAATGCTTCCAATAGAACCAGTTAAAATTATACCATCAATTTTATTATTGCATACAATATCAAGACCTGCTATTTCCATAGCAACAGTCATTATTAATGTATCGATTGCCAATTTAGCTTTTTTATCTCCAGCAGCATAATTTTTTAATAATTTATTCTTAATATTAGCAACTTTATCATCGATTTCGACTATTTTGATTGCTCCAGCATGAGAAAAACAGTCATTTGCAGATGCCCTACCTTCATCTATATCACGAATCATTTCTAAATCAATTGGGCCATGTACAACACCCATAGCACCAAGACATGCATCAATTGCACCCTTAATTTTTTTATCTTCTATTAAAATATTGACACTATTAGATGAAATATCTGCAACAATAAAATTCTCCCAATTACTTTCTTTAGAAGCATTATAACAAATACTGACTTTTTCTGGACTAGCTTGATGAGAATAGGCTGCTCTAAATAATTTATCAAGAGATGTGGAATTTTTATGAAGTCCTGGAATCATAATGGTTGGAATATTTAATTCTTCTAGTTCACTGAACACAGAAGTTCCTCCGCCTGTAACCTTTCCAGCTCCATTTATAGATAAAATCCCCTTATCTTCTATTTTTTCAATAGGTAATACTTTATTAATCCCATCACCCATTGCATAAGTAATAGCCATCAATTTTACAGATTTTAAATCAATTCGTTTAGATAATTCTTCTTTAGCAGATATTAAACCTTGTTTACTTTCTTCTCTTCCGATTTTAAAAATATCTATAATATCCCCTTTATTAGACATTATGCAAAAAGAAATCCCAGTAGTTCCATGATCCATTCCTATAAATGCCATGATAGCTCACACTTTAAAAAAAATAGTAAAGATAATTAAAAATTATTAATCGTTTTTTTGTAATCCACAAGCTTTTCTAAGTCTTTTACCTACAACTTCAATTGTTTCTTGATTTTCAGCTGCTCTCATTTCTTTTAAATTAGCACCATTAGTAGCGTTTTCATCGGCCCATTGCTTTTTAAAAGTTCCATCCTGGATTTCTTTTAAAACTTGTTTCATACCTTCTTTTGTTTCATCAGTAATAACAGATTTTCTTCTGGTTAAACCACCATATTCTGCAGTATTACTAACATCATGCCACATTCCTTCAAAACCTTTTTCATAAATTAAATCAACAATAAGTTTTACTTCATGACAAGTTTCAAAGTATGCGATTTCGGGTTGATATCCAGCTTCAACCAATGTTTTAAATCCAGAATTGATTAATTCAGTAATACCTCCACATAAAACCGCTTGTTCACCAAATAAATCGGTTTCTGTTTCTTCTTTAAAAGTAGTTTCTAAAACACCAGCTTTAGTTAATCCACATGCTTTTGCCATGCCTAATGCAAGCTGTAAAGCATCGCCAGTTGCATCTTGTTCAATAGCTACTAAACCAGGAATACCAAAACCTTCCTCATAGGTTCTTCTTACCATAGACCCTGGTCCTTTTGGTGCAAACATTACGATATTAACATCTTCTTCAGGTTTAATTAATCCAAAATGGATATTATAACCATGGGAGAATGAAATAGTGTCTCCACTTCCAACATATGGTGCAATTTGTTCTGCATAAACTTTTTCTTGAATTTCATCAGGGAGTAAAATGTGAATAATGTCTGCTTCTTTAGCGGCATCTTCGATAGTTTTTACAGTCATACCATCTTCTTGAACTAAATTCCAAGAACTACCATTTTCTCTTACACCTACAATGACATTAGCACCACTGTCTGCCATGTTTCTAGATTGAGCTCTACCTTGGCTACCATAACCAATTACTGCAATTGTTTTACCTTCAAGAGCATCAATATCTACATCTGCATCATAATACATTTTCATATTTTATATCTCCTAATTTTTGATAATTAAGTAAAATTAAATTTGACAATATACAATTAAATAGAATATATGAATTTTTATCTTTATAAAAGTAACTTAAAATAGATAGTATAGGAAATCTAATTAAATTTAGAGTCTTAAAAATAATAAAAAAGTAAAAGATAATTAGTAATCTTCTACCAAAACAGTTAATTCCCCAGTTACAACATCCAATATAAGACCATGAACTGGCACATCTGGAATAAGAGGATGATTTTTGATTTTTTCAACAGTATCTAAAACATTTTGCTCTTCACTTTCAAATCCTCCAATCCAAGAAGCTAAGTCATAATTAGCTATATCCTCTTCGCTAACTCCTCTTTCAATCATTTTTTCTTTTAATGCGTTAACATCAGAACCAGCCATTCCACAGTCACTATGTCCGACAACCATGACTTCTTCTACTCCAAGATTATAAATAGCTGCTGCTATTGATCTGATTGCATCTTCACCAACTATGGTGTTTCCTGCATTTCTAATTATTTTTGCATCTCCTCTTTTAAGACCTAAAGCAGGTTCAAAAAAGTCAATCAATCTACAATCCATACAAGTCAAAATAGCTAATTTCTTTTGAGCATGATGAGATAATTCAACAGCTTCAAAGTTTTCAACAAATTTTTTATTATCTTCTAAAATATTTTCTAAAATACTCATCTAGACACCCCTAGACATTGCAGTAAGGCCAGTTCTTGAAATTTTTTTAATTCCATAGCCTTTTAATAAAGATATGAATGCATTAATTTTTTCTATATCTCCAGTCAGTTCAATAATCAATGTTTCCTCAGAAACATCGACTATTTTAGCCCTGAATATATTAGAATATTGCATTATTTCAGCTCTAGCTTTTTCATTAGGAATATTAACCTTAATAAGGCACAATTCCCTTTGAACAGCATTTTTAGTTATATCTTTAATCTTGATTATATCAACTAATTTATTAAGTTGTTTAGTAACTTGCTCTAATCCAGTTTTATCAGCATTAACTGTTATAACCATGCGAGATAATCCTTCAACTTCTGATTCTCCAACAGTAATACTATCAATATTAAAATCTCTTCTAGTAAATAGGCCAGCTACTTTTTGTAAAACCCCTGGTTTGTCTTCAACTAAAACACTAATTATATGATATTCTAAAGTCATTTAACTCACCTATACATCTTTTTCAAGTTTATATTCTCCAATCATTTCATTAATAGCTGCCCCAGGTGGAAGCATAGGTAATGCTTCATTAGGATCAATAATAATATCTAATAAAATTGGTTCATTATCTTTAATTGCAGTATTTAAAGCATCTTTAGTTTCACCAGGTTTTGTAATTCTAACTGCATTAACATCAAAACTTTCAGCAAGTTTTACAAAATCAGGAGAATGACCTAATTTTGTTTCAGAATATCTTTCATTATATAATAAAGTTTGCCATTGATATACCATTCCTAAAGTTCTATTTTCTAAAACAATAGCTATAACAGGAATATCATATTCACGAATAGTAGCTAACTCCTGACAAACCATTAAAAATCCTCCATCTCCATTTACAGAAACAACAGGGCATTCTGGACATGCAACTTTTGCCCCGATAGCTGAAGGTAAACCAAATCCCATGGTTCCAAGACCACCAGATGATATAAATTTACGTGGTTTTTGTGTGTCATAAAAATGAGCTGCCCACATTTGATTTTGCCCTACATCAGTTGTTAAAATTGAATCTGGAGTTAAAACTTCACTAATTTCTTTTATTATTGATTGTGGTTTTAGTGGCAAATCATCGTAACTTACTCTTGGAAGCAAATTTTTCTTTCTCTCTTTAATCATTTCCGTCCAAATTTTAACATCCTTAGAATATTTATAGTCTTTTAAAACACGGTTGAAAGAAGTTAAAACGTTTTTAGCATCCCCTACAATTGGTAAATCAACATTGACATTTTTACCAATTTCTGCCGGGTCTATATCAATATGAATAATTTTAGTGTTTGGAATAAAATTTTCAATATTACCGGTAGTTCTGTCTGAAAATCTTGTACCAACTGCAATTAATAAGTCAGATTCATTAATAGAATCATTGGAAACTTTCCTTCCATGCATTCCAAGCATACCAAGAGCTAAATCATTAGTTTCATCAATAGCTCCTTTTCCAAGTAAAGAGGTCATTACTGGAGCATTGATAATTTCTGCAAATCTTTTTAACTCAACTGAAGCATTAGCTAAAATAACACCAGATCCAGCTAATATTAATGGCCTTTTAGCTTTTTTAATCAATTCAGCAGCTTTTCTAATTTGTCTAATATTACCTTTAATTGTGGGATTATAACCAGGAGTTTGAATTAAAGAATCATTAAAGACTGTTAATTCTCCTTCCTGAACCTCTTTTGGAACATCAATTATAATTGGACCTGGTCTTCCACTAGCCGCTATTTCAAAACTTGATTTGATGATTGAGGGTAATAAATCTGGATTTTTAGGTTGAAAACTATGTTTAGTAATAGGCATAGTTATTCCAATAATATCTGCTTCCTGAAATGCATCATTACCAATTAAATGAGTAGGAACCTGTCCCGTAATTGCCACGATTGGAGAAGAATCCATATATGCAGTTGCAATACCTGTTACAAGATTAGTTGCTCCTGGACCGGATGTAGCTAAACACACACCTACTTCACCAGAAGCCCTTGCATATCCATCTGCGGCATGAGCTGCGCATTGTTCATGTCTAACCAATATATGATTAATATCTGAATCATATAACATGTCATAGAACGGTATGGTTTGTCCACCAGGATAACCAAATATTGTTTTAACCCCCATATTTTTGAGGGATTCAATTATTGCTTCTCCACCTCTCATCATAATAACCTTTATATATTATACATTTAACTCTGTATAAAATCAATATATATAATTATCTTAAAAATAGAAATTTCATTTTTTGAAGTGTGCATTTATATTAGCCTTTATTTGTGTTTAAAAAAGAGTAAAATTAATATAATTATATTATAGAATAATCTAGACCTAATAACTTCACCTAAATATACAATTGCAAAACTACAATGGAAATTAAAAGGCTTCTAAAACATGATAAATTAAGGAACCTTTCATTAAGATATTACATACTATATTATTTTAAATAGTAATATAAAACAGCTTTTTGTGCATGAAGCCTATTTTCTGCTTCATCAAATACAACAGACTGTGGTCCGTCAATAACATCGGCAGATACTTCTTGACCACGAATAGCAGGTAAACAATGCATAAAAATAGCGTCATCATTAGCTAATTTCATTAAATCAGAATTAACTTGATAAGGTTTGAAATCAATTTTTCTTTGAGCAGATTCTATTTCATCACCCATACTTACCCAAACATCAGTATAAACCACATCAACATTATTTAAAGCCAATTCAACATCATCAGTGACTGTTATTTCTGTGTTATTTTTATTAGCTAGTTTTTGAGCTTTTTTAATGATTTGTGAATTTGGCTCATACCCTTTAGGACAAGTTACAGACATGTTCATTCCTAAAATAGGTGCAATTAATAAAAGAGAATTACAAACATTGTTTCCATCACCAACAAAACATATTTTTTTACCATCAAAAGATCCAAAATGTTCTTTAATAGTTAATACATCTGCAAGAACCTGACAAGGATGCTCTAAATTAGTTAATCCACTTATTACAGGGACATCAGAATATTTAGCTAGTTCAACCACATCATCATGTTCAATTGCTCTAATCATTATTCCGTCAACAAAACGGCTTAAAACTTTTGCAGTATCTGAAATAGGTTCTCCTCTACCCATTTGTAAGTCATTAGATGATAAAAAAAGTGTTCTTCCCCCTAATTGGTACATTCCAACATCGAAAGAAACCCTAGTTCTTGTTGATGGTTTCTCAAAAATCATGGCTAATGTTTTACCTTCAAGAGGGTTTTTTTCAATTTCACCTGCTTTAATTTTACTAGCTAACTCTAAAATATGTTTAACATCATCTTTGATATCACATATTGATAATAAACTATCCATTTTAATCCCCTTATCTTAACAAAATAAAGTATTTATGAAAAGTATATATATAAACTTTATGATTTAATTTTAAAGTTAATATCACGTATAGTTGAAATTACAGGGACTAACAAGAACAGATATATGAAATTTTTTGAAACATTAAAGTCCAATAGATTAACACAAAATGTTAAAGCAACTATAATAAAAAATGTATCATAAATGTACTTTTTTTCTTCTTTAGAAGGATTATTTGCTAAAAAATTTCTTTTATCAGTATAATGAAACATTATTAAAAATAAAATAATTGTTAACATGATATTTATACCAAATATCACTTCAGCTAGGAAAAAATGTGAATATAATCCAATGATAGATGTTGTAAATGGTATAAATGATATTGAAGCCAAATAAAAAATATTCAACCACAAATAAGGGATATTTAAAGATTTTACCTTGATAAATTCATGATGATAAACCCAAAATGAACTAATTAAAACAAATGCAACAATCACTATCCCAATAGTTGGAATTAATGAATAAACAAATGAAATAAATCCAGTATAATTTACTATAATAGACTCAGGAAGCGCCATACCAAATACAAGTAATGTCATTACCATGCCAAAAATACCATCAGTTAGACCCATTAATCTACTAGGATCAATATCTAAATCCTTTTGAGCTGCATTTAAAAATCTATGATAAAAACTAGATTCATTAACTTTTTTACAGATTTTTTCTTTTTTTCCTTTTCACTTAATCCCGAAAACTCTTCTTTAATTTTTTTTATTTTATCAATAGTTTCAGGATTAGCATTTTTATTAAAATATTCTATTTGAGAATTAATTTTTTCTCTTAAAGCTAAAAATTTCTCAAAATCCTTTTTAAGTTCAATTTCGTCTGGAAGTTTATCATTAGACATGTTAAAAGAAAAGAAAAAAGAAATTAATTTAAAATTTCTTTCATGTGTTCTACACGTTTGTTTACAAGTTCTTCAGTGCCTACGTCTCTTCTGTGGTAAACATTCCCTTTTACAAATTCACAAGCCATTTCAACTATTTTTTCAGCTTGAGAAATGTTATTTCCACTAGCTACAATACCTAAAGCTCTTGAAGAGGATAAATGAATTCCATCATCTTCTAGGCCAACAGCTGCATAAAATACTTTAGCACCAATTTTTTCAATAGATTTTTCATCAACTTCAATTAATTCTCCGGCATATTGTGTTTCTGGATATCCATCTGGAACAATATATTTGCACACACTAGCTTTATCGATAAATTCTACAGTACCTAAAGTTCCATCTACAATAGATTTACAAATATCAATAAGTGGTGTTTTAAGTAAAGGTAACACGTTCATGGCTTCAGGATCACCAAATCTTGCATTATATTCTATTAAACGTGGCCCATCAGAAGTTAACATGAATTGACCATATAAAATACCTTTGTAAGGTTCTGCTTCACTAGCTATTGCGGTTAAGGTATTTTTCATGATAGTTACTGCTTTATCATAATTTTCTTGTGATAAAAATGGTAATAAACCACCAAAGTCAGAATAAGAACCCATTCCTCCAGTAATAGCTCCATTATCCCCTTCAAAAGCATGCGGATGATCCTGTACAGCAGGCATTGGAGCTAAATTTTTACCATCACAAAATGCTTGTATGGTAAATTCTTCACCAATTAATCTTTCTTCAATAATTACTTGAGCAAATCCACCCATTACATTATCAATAACTTCACAAGAATATTGTTTAGCTTCTTCATTGTTTTTTAAGTGGTCTCCAACAATTTTAACTCCTTTACCTCCAGTTAATCCAACTGGCTTTACAACAACATCTCTGTCAAATTCATCTAAAAATTTAGAAACGTCACCAGAGTTATCAAATACTTTATAAACAAGAGAACCTTCAATTTCATAGTCTTCGAATAATTTTCTCATGAATGACTTATCAGTTTCTATTCTAGCTGCACTTTTAGTTGGTCCAACACACTTAATTCCATTTTTTTCAAGCTCATCAACAATTCCTTTTTCAAGAGGAGCTTCAGGACCTATAAATACAATATCAATTTCGTTTTCTTTTGCATATTCAACTACTTTTTCAACTTCACCTTCATTGCCTTGTTTATATTTGGCAATTTGAGAAATACCTGGATTTACCTTACTCATGTAACAATATAACTCTACATCATCTTTAAGAGCATCAGCTATTGCATGTTCACGAGCTCCAGTTCCAACAACTAAAACCTTCATAAAAAAAATCTCCTTACTAATAAAAATTATATTCTTAAATTATTTATAGATTAACTTTATATCATAAATTAAGTAAAATTTTATGGTGATAACTTGAAATCTACAATTGATGATATAATTTCTAGAAGAAGTATTAGAAAATTTAAAGATGAACAAATAAGCGATACAGAACTTAAAAGTATTTTAAGGGCTGGAACATATGCTCCAACAGGAGCTGGAAGACAATCTCCAAAAATTATTGTTATTCAAGATGAAAATAAAATAAAAGAGTTTTCAAAATGGAATGCAGAATACTTTCCTAATGTTCCAGATGGATTTGACCCGTTTTATAGTGCAAAAACCCTTTTAATTGTTTTAGCAGATAGTGAAATTCCAACATATGTTGAAGATGGAAGTAGTGTTTTATCAGTTTTAGTTAATGCTGCTCATGCATTAGGTGTTGGTTCATGCTGGATACATCGTGCAAGAGACGAGTTTGCATCTGATAAAGGAAAAGAACTATTGAAAGAATGGAATATTCCTGAAACCTTTGAAGGAATCGGTCATGTAGTGCTTGGTTATCCTGATGAAGAACCTATTGCAGCACCTCGTAAAGAAGACTATATTTACTATGTTGATTAAAAAAAGTTAATAAATGAGTTAAGTAATTAATTTAACTCATTACATTTTTTCTGGAGCAGAAACTCCTAAAATATTTAAAGCATTTTTTAATGTTGTTTTAGCTCTATCAACTAAAATAAGCCTTGAATCTTCAAATTTATATCCTATAACTTGTTCTGATTTATAGAATTTATTAAATGAACCTGCTAAATCCTGACAATATTGTGTAATATTGTGTACTCTTTTTTTATTAGCTGAATCTTCAACAACTTGTGGGAATTTAGCAATGAACCTAATTAAATCTTTTTCTATTTCATTGGGAATCCAATCATCAGATACTTCAATTGAGCTTATGTCTTTATTAGATTTTTTAAGTAATTTACCAGCTCTTGCATGTGCATATTGAATAGAAGCACAACCTCTCTCAAAGCTTAAAGCTTCGTCCCATTTAAATGTTAAGTGTTTTTCTGGTGATAATTTAGCTATGAAAAATCTTATAGCTCCAGTACCGATTTCTTCGGCCATTGGAACAATTTCACCATCGGATAAATCAGGATTTCTAGATTTTATTTCATTAAATGATCTTTTAACAGCTTCATCAACTAATTCATCAACAGAAACAAATTTACCCTTCCTAGTGGACATTGAACCTTCAGGTAAAGTAATGAATTCGTAAAATATTACTTCAGGAGATTTTTCTCTAAATATTTCTTCAAATATTACTTTAATTTGCTTAGCAGCTAATTTATGATCAGCCCCTAAAATATCTAATACCGTACCTAAAGTATTTTTATATCTATGATATGCTAAATCTCTAGTAGAATAAAGTGAAGTACCATCAGATCTTCTAAGTACAAATTCTTTTTCTATTTGAAAATCTGTTAAATCAATATACTCAACTTCATTTTTACGGACAAAACCTTCATGAGTAACATAATTTACAAGCTCATCAACTTCACCATTTCTTACAAATTGACCTTCCCAAACAAATTTATCATGGTCTATATTGATTCTATGAAGTGTTTCCTTCATTCCATCTAAACAGCTTGAAACTACTTCTTCAAATATTTGATTTAATTTGTCGTCTTCACCTTTTTCATATTTTCTAATTAATTCATCTACATGTGAGACCAAATTTTCATCTTCTTCTAAAGTTTTATTAGCTTTAAAGTATAACTTCCCAATTTTATGATCTATTTTTTCTCCTTCTTGATCTTCAATTTTTAAACCAAGCTCAGTTATACCAAATACGATAATAGCTATTTGCCTACCCATATCATTTACATAATACTGAGTTTCAACATCTTTTCCAGCTAATTTTAATAATCTAGACAAAGAATCTCCAAAAATAGAATTTCTAACATGACCTATATGAAGTGGACCATTAGGATTAGCTGAAGTGTGTTCTAATATAATTTTTTCATCTACTTTATCTAATTGACCATAATCATCGCCAACATTATTTAATAATTTCTTTGTAAATTTAGAATAATCTATGAAGAAATTAACATAAGGTCCAACTGCTTCTACTTTTTCAAAAATATCTGGAGTTTCAATTTTAGAAACTAACTCTTGAGCAACAGGAACTGGAGCTTGTCTTAATTTTTTTGTAAGTTCAAAAGCAATAGTACTAGCCAAATCTCCTAATTCTGGATTTGGTGGAAATTCTAATCTAAAATTTCTATCAATGTCTACATCATATTGATCAAGTGCTTTATTTATTGAATCAATAGCTTGTTTTTCAATTTCAAAATACATTAACTCACCTAATAATGATTATAAACCTCTTAACCATAAAGAAAGATAACCTACATATGGAATAACACATAAATTATCTCCAAAAGTTACAACTCTTTCATTAATTTGATTTGGACTAACATAATACGGGTCTGGAGAATCATTATTGTCCCCTTTAATTACATAATATGTTGAGCCGTTGATTTGTGTAATATTAATAACCCTATGGATAACTGGTTGATCATACCATGCTGCATCATAAACAACAACATCACCAACTTTTACATCCGTAGGATTAAATTCATGAATACCCAAGAAGTCAGATTTTTCAATAACTACAATATCTCCTCTATAAAATGCTGGTTCCATACTTCCTGAAACAACAACATTTAAGTGCTGTGCAGCTATTAAAACAATTACAAGAATAACGACATATGATGCAATCTCTTTAAAATCCATAATAACACCTTATTTCCTTTTTTTAAAAGCCATTTCTAAAGCTAAATCAATAGAATCAATAGTATTCTGTATATCTTCCATACTATGAGCAGAAGAAATGAAATTACATTCAAATTGACTTGGAGGAATAAATACTCCTTCTTTAAGTAATGATTTAAAGTATCTTAAAAATTTTCTACGATCTGAAGCTTGTGCATCCACATAATTATATACTTCAGAAGGATTGAAATAAATTTGAAACATTGAAGCTAAACCAACAGGCTGGACATTATACTCTTGTTCGTCTACAATAGATTTTATATTACTTCTAAGAAAATTACCCTTTCTTTCTAAATCCTTATATAACTTATCATCTAATTGTTGTAAAGTAGAAATTCCGGCTTGAACAGAAATAGGATTTCCACTAAAAGTACCTGCATGATAAACTGGCCCATTAGGTGCTATTAATTCCATAATCTCTTTTTTACCACAAAACGCTCCCATAGGCAATCCTCCACCTACAATTTTACCTAAAGTAGTTAAATCTGGAGTAACATTATAATAATCCTGAGCTCCACCCCTAGCTACTCTAAAACCAGTTATAACTTCATCAAAAATCAATATAATACCATTTTCCTCAGTAATTTTTCTTAAAAATTCTAAAAATCCTTTTTTAGGTTCAATACAACCTACATTACCCATAACTACTTCCAAAATGATACATGCAATATTTTCGCCTTCCTCTTTAATCAATCCGACTAATGCCTCTTCATCATTAAATGGAACAGATAAAGTGTTTTTTGTAGTATCTTCAGGAATACCCAAAGAATCAGGTAAAGTAGCAGCACCTGAACCACTTTTAACTAATACATAATCATGAGCCCCATGATAAGCTCCTTCAAATTTAACAATTTTGTTTCTACCAGTAAATCCTCTAGCTAATCTAATTGCACTCATTGTAGCTTCCGTACCACTATTTGTAAACCTTAGCATCTCAGCAGAAGGTATTCTATCAACAATTTCTTTAGCTAATTTTATTTCATTTTCACTAGGAGTTCCATAAGCACTACCAATAGT
This sequence comes from Methanobrevibacter oralis, assembly GCF_001639275.1. Lineage (NCBI taxonomy): Archaea > Methanobacteriati > Methanobacteriota > Methanobacteria > Methanobacteriales > Methanobacteriaceae > Methanobrevibacter > Methanobrevibacter oralis. Next base: position 10,529 of record NZ_LWMU01000045.1, on the reverse strand, counting down.
TAACTGATTAGAAACTTCCCTTACAACTTTAGGATTAGCATGCCCTAAAATTAAAGGACCATAAGCTAAACAATAATCAATATATGTTTTTTCATCAACATCAGTGATTTTAGAACCACCAGCACTTTTAACAAAAAATGGATAAGGTTTAAATGCACGTACTGGGGAATTAACACCGCCTGGAAAATATTTCTTAGATTCATTAAATAATTCTTCTGAATACATAATATCACATTATAAATGTTGAATTAATGAATTTACACAAGCAACAGCTATTGGAGTTCCACCTTTAGGGCCTTCAACAATAATATTTGGAATATTAGAATTTCTTAAAGCTTCCTTAGAATCAGCAGCTCCAACAAAACCAACAGGCACTCCAACAATTGCTTTTAAATTCATTTTTCCTTTTTCATACAAATCCATAGCTTCAAAAACTGCAGTTGGAGCATTACCTGAAACAACAATCCCTTCAAAATCATTTTGAGCAGCATACCTCATAGCAGCAGCAGCTCTTGTAATTTGATATTTTCTAGCTATTTTTTTAACTTCCTCATTTTTAATATAACATTCAACTTCCCCATCATAACGAGTAATTCCATATTTAACCATATTAATATCAGTTAAAATAGTTTCATTATTTCTAAGAGAAGCTATTGCCGTGTCAACAAAATCTGAACTCATATGAACAAGTTTAGCATATTCAGGATCAGCTGTAGAGTGAACAATTCTCTCTACAATGTCTCTTTCAGCAGGATTGAAATTTTTAACATCATCCTCAATAAGGCTACGAATAATCTCCCTACTTTTAGTAGCTATATCATAACCTTGTTTAGTTGATGCGCCCATGAACATTTTGTCTGACATGGTTAAACTATTAGTTTAAATATATGTTAAATATTTTGTTTATTATGAAAATTTAAAAATAAAAAATAGAATAAAAATAGTTTATAAAATATATCTAACAACGACATATACAACAATCAACCCGAATAAGAACGAACAAATAGCAATAAAGATATATTTTAAAATATTATCCTCATTATTGGCTTTATTTTTTATTATATCCGATGAGTTATCTTCAATATCTTTACTAAAATTATTATTATCATTTGTGGTTTTATTGTTTGAATTACTTAAATCTCCTTGAATAGTTTGTTTGGAAGAATAATCCCCATCTTTTGCAGAAGATTTATAAGAACTACTTGATTTTGAATCGCCTTTACTACTTGGAGACTTTGAACCTTTCGAACTATGGCTATTTGAAGAGCTATCAGTTGAAGAATGAGAAGATTGGGAACTATCACTAGTAGAAACCTCTTTTGATGGTTGGGAATGTGAAACATCTTCACTTGTAATTTCCTCAACATATTCGCTTCCATGCCCCGGATGAGCAGAAACAAATGATAGAGTAATTAAGCAGATTAATAATAAAAAAAGGAAGAGAATAATATTCTTCCTTAAAGTTTTATCCTTCATTATTTTTTCTACCTCTTGCAATAACAAAACCAACACATGCTCCAACAATAATTAATACTACAATAATAGCAAATAATGGATTTAATGAATTTTCATCAGATGAAATGTCTTTAGAAACTTCATAAGCTTTTTTATCTCCATCATTTTTAGTATTGCCATCATCAACAGGATTTGAAAATGTGGATGGAGCTATACTGTATAATTCTCCGACATTTTCTCTAGATTGGTGGTTGTTTGAGTAATGCCTAGAATTTGTTCTATTGGATAGGTGATTTCCATGATTACGCTTTGTATTATTACCTAAAGCTGAATTGTCACCTTTAATTTCATCATTTTTATTATTTGATGGTTTTTTGTTTTTATCAGCAATTTGTTTTAATAAATCTTCTTTACTAAGTTCAGGAAGTTCTCTTAAATATTTAAGGCTACTCCCATTTCCTCCAGATTTCATTCTGTTGAATTGTTCTTCAGTAATCCATCTGTTATCACTATGAGAAACTAATTGCTTTTCTTTTATGTGTGGATTTTCATTTTTCTTATATAAATCAATGAATGCTTGTATTTGAGCAGCTCTTTTTGCTTCAGAAGTAGAATAACTACTAAGATCTAATGTTGGCCATTTAAAATTAATAGTTACGGCTTGACCAATTTTTTTAGAAGAGTCCCAAATAATTAATATTCCTTCTTCATCAAGCCCTTCTTTTCCCTTATATTCATCGCTTGTTAATTTTTGAACAAGATAATTTCCAAGTCCTGGAGATATATCTAAAATATATTCAAGACTATCATCTTTACAATATACTTCATTTGCAATATATACATAAGACTGATTTTCATTTAATGGGAAATTTGATTGAATATACTCAGTAATGAAGAATCCTGGTTGAACACCAGGACATGCATGATTATGATATAAAAAAGACATTATTTGATCAAATGCTGGTTCACCATACCAAGCATTAGAAATACTTTGAATACTAAAGTAATTTTTATCAGGATAGGCACTTGAACTAATTCCATTAGATAAAGCTGAATTATTTAATGTAGATATATTAATATTATATGTATGACTTCCATTAAATTCACCTACAAAGAAGGTTCCATTAGGATTATATCTAATGTAAATACTCATAAGAGAACCATCATCTTGTTTTAATGCAAAATTAAACCATAATGGAGTCCAAATAGCTTTATGATCAGGTAATAAAGTTAATCTAGATAATCTAGAACCTAATACTTCAAATAAGCCGTCCCAACAAGCCTCAGTAGATTGTTCATTTAACATGACATATCCTGCCGAAGTTAAAACCATTAAATTAGGCATGTCTTTGTATATTTTAACACCTAATTCATTTTCAAAAATAGATTTAGCTTTTTTTGCTACAATTTTACCAATTTCTTTAAAGTCATTGTATGTTAAATTGCCTTTTTCATTAGTTTTATTTTCACGTTTAGCAGTTGGTAAATCCAAATTTTTAATATAATTATAATCCAAACCATGGGTATTACATGCTTTAATAACAGTACCATTTTTTGAAGTTACATTATTAGGAGAACCAATTAAATAGTAATATTGTTCTTCTGTTAATTTATCTTTTTCAATTAAAATATTAACAAGACTTGCAGGATTTTTATAAATTTTATTAATCCACCACCTGTTATATTTAAGTTCTTCTAAACTGCCTTTTACTGTAATTCCAGTTTCTTTTTCAAATAATTTTTTATTCTTTTTAGAATCATATTCCATTACAATTATTGTTCCTTCTTTTTCCTGACCATTCCACCTTATAAATCCAAGCATATTACTAGTTGCACCAGTAGATGTTGTGTTAAATCCAAAATAAGCGCCTTTTCCAGCAGTTGCATCTAAGAAAAATATAACAGCATCATTTGAGGAATCACCAGGAATACCTAAAATTTTATAAGAAGTAATATCCCCCGGAGATTGATTTGCTGAAGCTGTTTCTTGAACTGGTGGATAATATTGAAGCAATGCTTTAGTTATTGTATAACCACCAAGAGTTCCTTCACAAATATGGCCATGAAATGCAGCTTCTTGTAAAACATCATAGGTTACACCATCAACCCATCCGTTTGCTAAACTTGCAAAGGAAAATGCATTTTCACTTCCAATAGCCCTGCATAATGTATTCCATTGTGAATGAGACATGAATTCAGAAATTGTTCCAAAATATGCTTCTTTTTTGTTTCCATTTAAGAAAATAGCAGCTTTTAATGCATTTCCTTTTTTAATTACAAAACAAAAATCGATAGGGTCTACTGCAGTTTGACGTAACATTAACAAATTACCTCTACCATATGAAATATATCCAGTAGCGTAATTTAAAATCCCATCAATAGCTCCTTCACTAGTTTTACCATTTAATTTAGGAACACCAGCAGTAGTAATAGCTAATACTTTATCAGCTGTTTTAAAATCAAGTAATTTGTCTGCTTTAGCAGTTACATCCCTACCTAATTTATAACTATCACTAGCAATTAAATTAAACACAATAGGTGAATCATTTATACCAGTTATATCAACTAATTTATATTGTGTTAAATAGCCTGGAGCAGAAATAGAAAGGTTAAATTTGTTTAAAATATTTGTATAATTTATTTTAACCTTATAATTCTTAGTAGAACCATCATATTCATTTGAAATTACTTTTCCATTATTAATATTGATTGTAGGATTTATTTTTCCATTATCATTAGAATATTCATAATTAACTTTAACAGTAATATTTGAAGATCCTAATGGAGAATCAGACAACATAGACGAATCTAAGTTTGAATTATATCCAACTGCATCTCTTAAGTCAGTATTATTATCAACGTCACTTGCAGACACACATCCAATCGTTAAAAAAACCAATATTAATAAAAATATTAAACCTTTTTTAAAATCCAATTTAATCAACTTTTCAATTTTCTAAAATAAAATATTCTTAATATTAAAATTAAGCCTATTTTAAACGTAATTTAAAATTTTCATTAAATATTAAAAGATATTAAATATTATTACAACCAATACATGAAAATTTGATTGAATAGATAATATAACATCTATATAATTTATTTCATCAAATTATCTAAAATTACATTTAAAAGTATATATAATTTAATTATATAAGCATTGTTATTAAAAAATAGCTTAAAAACGGCGAAAAAGTAATAACTATTAATTTTTATTACTAAAATGCTTAAAATAAGGGTAAAAGTATTAATAAAGAATAAATAATTATAATTGTAAAATATTTTATTAAAAATTATTTTTTACTAGCAGAAAGTCCAGCTAAATAGCCTGTTGAAAACGCTATTTTTAAGTTATATCCTCCAGTTGGCCCATCTAAATCTAAAATTTCCCCAGCAAAATATAAGTTTTTATGAATTTTTGATTCCATCGTTTTTGGATTAATATAATTTAAATCAATACCCCCAATCGTTATTTTACTTAAATTTTCATTAAATCCAACAATTTCAAATTTAAAATGTTTTAAAGAATCAATTAATTTATTTTTACTTCTTTTATTAATTTTACTTAGTTGAACATCACCATCTAATGAAGATTCGTTTAAAAAGAATTCTATAAAGCTATTAGTTAAAAATAGCTTTAAATAATTTTTTAATAGGGTTTTTCCTTTATTTTGAAAATCTATTAAAAATTTACTTGATAAATCTTCATGACTAAAATTAGGACATAAATCAATAGCTATTTCTTTTGAAAATTCAAGTGGTTTATTTTCTAATAGGTTATAAGCTATACTTTTTGAAAATTTATTGCTTATATCAATAATACCCGGCCCTGATAAACCAACGTGAGAAATTAAAACATCACCACGAACTTTAACTTTATTATAACTTATAACAACATCAAACAATGTAGTTCCAGCAATATTAGACAAATCTTTCTCAGTAATTAATGGAACAAGACCATATTTGATTTTAGTTATTGGTTGTGAAGTTAAATAATAATTGCTAGGATTACAACCAGTTTTTGGATAAGTAACGCCTCCAGTAGCTATAATGATTTTTTTAGCTTTTATTTCACTATTTATTATAAAATTGTTAGTAATGCTTTTTACTTCAAAGTTATAATTTATAACAACATTCCCTAAATATTGTAATAAAATTTTTAAAATATCACCAGGTTTTTGGGATTTTGGAAAAATTCTATTATTATCTTCTTCTATGAATTTTAAACCTTTATCTTCAAAAAAAGCAAGTAATTTCTCATTGGTAAGAGAATAAAAAGAGTGTTTTAGAAAATTTTTATTTGAATATGAATTTAATAGCTTCTTTATTGGTTTATTATTAGTAATATTACATCTTCCACCACCGGTTAAAAGAAGTTTAAGACCAAGTGATGAATTTTTTTCAAGTAATATTACATTAGCATTTTTAGAAGAGGCAATAGCAGCCATAATTCCTGCCGGGCCTCCACCAATAATAGCTATATCATATTCCTGCATTTAAATCCTAAGGGGTTAATCTGTGCCTGTCTCTTGGGAATAAAACACATTCCCTAATGTTTTCAGACCCTGTAAGTACCATAGTTAATCTATCAGCACCTACACCCCATCCTGCATGAGGAGGCATGCCGTATTCAAATGCTTTTAGATAACTTCCAAATCCAGCCGGATTTAAACCTTTATCTTCAATTTGTTTTACAAGTAACTCATATTGGTGTACACGAGTAGCACCTGAAGATAGCTCTAAATTATTATACATTAAGTCAAAAGCATGGGATTTACTTTCATCATTTTCATAAGGCATGACATAAAATGGCTTAATTTCAGATGGCCATTCAGTTAAAAAGTAAAATCCTCCCATTACATCCCCTAATGCTTTTTCAGCAGCACGGGATAAATCTTCTCCCCATTCCATTTCAACATCATTTGAATTTACAATATCTACCGCTTCATCATAAGTAACTTTAGGGAAATCCTTTTTAGGTATTTCAATTTCATGACCTAAAATTTCCAATTCATTTGAGCATTTATCATTAATATCATTTAATACTTGAATAAGCATGTCATTTAATATTTTCATTACATCTACATCATCCATAAATGAAGCTTCTGCATCAATAGAAACCGCTTCATTTAAGTGTCTTAAAGTATCATGTTCTTCTGCTCTAAAAATTTGACCAATTTCAAATACTTTATCCATTCCAGATGCCATCATCATTTGTTTGTATAATTGAGGAGATTGACCTAAAAATGCTTCTTTTTCAAAGTAAGTGATTGGAAACAATTCTGTGCCTCCCTCAGTAGCAGAAGCTACAAGTTTAGGAGTATTAATTTCAATGAACTCTTGAGAATAAAAATAATCCCTGATAGTATGTAACATTCGACTTTTAATTTTGAAAATTGCTGAAGTATTATCTTTTCTTAAATCTAAAAATCTTGAATCTAATCTTGTATCTATTTCAGCTTTAACTTTTTCAGTTGGATCCATTGGTAAAGGCTGGTTAGCCATGTTTAAAATTTTAATTTCCTCAGGAATAATCTCAACACCATTTGGAGCTTTACCAGCTTCCTGAACCATGCCTTTAATAGCTACAACAGATTCTTTTCTAAATTTTCTTAATTCTTCTAATATTTCAGATTCTACTTTTTTACTAGGTGCTGTTATTTGTACTTTACCTGTTACATCACGAATAATAACAAAAATAATTCCACCTAAATCACGGATTTCATGCACCCAACCCATAACTGTAACTTTTTCCCCAGATATTTCAGGAGTAGTTGTTTTAGCAAAATTTGTTCTTCTCCAATCATTTAATAAACATTTCAATTAATTCACCTCTATGGTAATAAAAATAAAATTTACATTATAATTTTAGTTTATATTTAATATTTAATAAAAGTATGTAAAAAGGCCATTTTAAAAGTTTATTAATTTTTGCTTTAAAAATAAAATCTTAAGATAGTTATTTATTTAATCTTATTTTAAATGAGTCGGCATGTGCAAAAAATCCTTCATACTCAGCAATAGGAACAGCAGATTTGGACAATTCTTTTAAAGCCTCTTTTGTAATTCTTTGAACAGTAGGTTTTTTAATAAAATCTTCAGTAGAAAGTCCAGAATACATTTTTGCTCCCCCGCCGGTAGGAAGTACATGATTTGTTCCAGAACCATAATCCCCTGCAGCAACAGGAGAATAAGCTCCTAAAAATATTGATCCTGCATTATTAATTTTACTTAATACTCCCTCATCATTTTTAGTTGAGATAATTAAATGTTCTGGAGCGTATTCATTAGCAACATGGATTGATTCTTCAATTGTGTTAGTGATAATTATTTTTCCACTTTTTGCTAATGATTCTTCAATAATATCTCGACGAATAGCATTTCCAGTTTTATCTTTAACAAATTCCAATGTTTTATTAGCTATATTTTCACTATTAGTTACTAAAAAACAAGAAGCATTTGGATCATGTTCTGCTTGAGCTAAAATATCAGTAGCTATAAATTCTGGATTTGCTGTTTCATCAGATACTATTAAAACTTCTGATGGTCCTGCTGGAAATTCAATATCTACTTGGCCATATACTAATTTCTTAGCAGCAGTAACGAAGATATTTCCTGGACCAACAATTTTCTCAATTTTAGGAATAGATTCTGTTCCATAAGCCATAGCCCCAATAGCTTGTGCTCCACCGACTTTATAAATCTCATCAGCACCAGAAATATCAGCAGCTACTAAAATTGCATCAATTATTTTCCCATCTTTTTGAGGTGGAGAACAGCAAATAACTTTATTAACACCTGCAATTTTAGCTGGAATCACAGTCATGAGAATTGTTGAAGGATAAGCTGCTCTTCCCCCTGGAATATAGCAACCAACACTATTTAAAGGCCTTATAATTTGACCTGCTTTTATTCCATCTATTACTTCAATTTGCCATTCCTCTGGGATTTGTTTTTTGTGAAATCTTTTAATATTATCTGCAGCACTTTTTAATGCATTTACTAAATCATCATCCAGTGATTCATAAGCTCTTTTGATTTCATCAGGAGATACTTTTAAATCCTCAACTAAAACATTATCAAATTTTTCAGCGTATGATTTAACAGCTTTATCTCTATTAGTTTTAATATCCTTTAAAATATCGGATACAATATCTAAAACATTTTCTACATCCTCTTCAGATCTCTTAATATTTTCTGTTAAATCAATATCATCATATTTTAATATATCCATTATAACACTACCTTAAAATAGCTCCAGTATCTGCAGAAAGAACCATCTTCTGATATATTGCAAGCCATCCTTTAACATCACGTTTAGGTTCTTTTCTATTAGCTAATCTCTCAGCAATTTCATCATCACTAAGTTCTACATGAACAGATCTATTATCAATATCTATTTCAATCATGTCCCCATCTACAATAGCTCCAATTGGACCATTTGACATTGCTTCTGGAGATACATGACCAATACATGGTCCTCTTGTTCCACCAGAAAATCGCCCATCAGTTATAAGACCAACATTTTTAATATCCATGCCTACAAGAGCAGAAGTCGGATTTAACATCTCTCTCATACCAGGACCTCCTTTAGGACCTTCATATGTAATAACCACAATATCCCCCTCTTCAATTTCATGATTAAAAATAGCTTTAGTAACCTTTTCTTCAGAAGTATAAACCTTTGCAGGTCCTTTAAGATACATTAAATCTTTTGATATAGCTCCTTTTTTAACAACACAACCATCAGGAGCAATATTACCTTTTAATATAGCTATTCCACCATCTTTATGAACAGGATTATCTAATGGATGAATAACATCGGTGTTTTTAATTTCTACATCACGAATATTTTCTTCAATTGTTTTTCCAGTTACAGTTAAATTAGAAGTATAAATTTTATCCCCCAATGTTTTTAAAACAGCAGGAATCCCTCCAGCTAAATGCAAATCCATCATAGTATCCTCACCAGCAGGAGAAATAAGAGCAATATGAGGTACTTTTCTTGAAATTTCATCAAATAAATCTAAATCAACATGAACTCCTTCAACTTCACTAGCTAATGCAGGAATATGTAGTGCAGTATTAGAAGAACCACCTAATGCCATGTCGATTACAATAGCATTGTTAAATGATTCTTGAGTTAAAATATCTGATGGTTTAATGTCTTTTTTTACAAGCTCGATACTTTGCTTTCCAGATTCATAAGCTATTTTATTATTTTCTTCTGTCAATGCATGAGTGGTAGCACATAACGGAAGAGACAAACCTAAAGTTTCTGTAATACATGCCATTGAATTTGCTGTAAATAAACCCGCACAACTACCTGCTCCAGGACAAGCAGTTTTTTCAATCTCATAAACTTCCTCTTCACTAATATTACCTGCAGATTGTTGACCAACTGCTTCAAAAACTGTGATTAAATCTGTGTTTTTTCCATTATGTTGACCAGAAATCATTGGTCCACCAGTAACTACAATTGTTGGAACATTCACCCTTGAAGCACCCATAATCATGCCTGGAACTACCTTATCACAACTAGGAATTAAAACTAAAGCATCAAAACTATGTCCTTTAGCCATACTCTCAACAGTTGCAGCAATAATTTCACGAGAAGGAAGAGAATATTTCATTCCTTCATGATTCATACTAATACCATCACAAACAGCCATTGTGTCAAATTCAAAAGGAATACCTCCAGCATCAATAATTCCTTGTTTAACATATTCTACCAAATCTCTTAAGTGAATATGGCCTGGAACAATATCAGTGAAACTATTAGCTATTCCAATAAATGGTTTTTTAAAATCATCATCATTAAGCCCGCAAGCTCTTAAAAGAGACCTGTGTGGAGCTCTTTGAATACCTTTTTTAATATTATCACTTTTCATCTAATCACACAATTAATCAAATCATTAATTTATTATATTTTTAATATCTTTTATAATATAGTTTTTCTCTAAAAATTTTTACCATATAGGTTTAGCCAATTTTCATAAAATGATTTGAAGCCAATAATTTCATAAAATTTATCTTTAAATAAGTTAATTAACTGATTTTCGGTTGTATAATAT
>NZ_LWMU01000044.1 GCF_001639275.1 Methanobrevibacter oralis | reverse complement strand
GGAAATACAATGCCCAAAGCACACAAAAAGAAATTCAGAACATTAGAAGGAATATTCAATCAAATAATGCACCAAAAAGATGGCTGGATCGAAAAACGAAAACAAGAGCTAACAAATTGACAGTCCCTATTTTTAATGCAATGTTTTAAATATAATTAAATGATATAATAGTATTATTAAAATTATTATCAGTTTTATCTCATTTTAGAGTTTAATAATAGGTTAGATATATATGTATAAAGATGAAATGATACAATTACATCAATTTTTAGTTTATGTTCTTAAATATTTAGCAGAAAATGATCAAATTAAAAACGATTGTAGTGAATACATAGGACTTAGGATTAGTCCACATCATATTCATAAAACCAAAGCTGAACATAAACATGCGATATTTATTCTTTGTAAGATTATTTCCCAGTTAATTGCAGAAAAAGATGAAAGTTCAATTCCAGCAAATGTTTACAATTCTTTATCTGATTTGGTTGTTCGTTCTGAAAAAGAATTAAACAAATTCTAATTTTTGTTTCTATAAAGTAGTTTTTTTTAAATATCTACTTTAAATTCTTTGCTTTCAATAATTTTTGGTAATTTACCTATTGTTCCAATATATTTTCCTGAAATTATTAAAACACCATCAAAGTATTCTTTATAATTTTCACAGGTTTCTAAGGCTTTTGAAATTTTATTTTCACCATTATTTCCATTAACATCATTAGCTATTCTTGTTGCAAGAGCATCACTTATTGATGATGAGTTGGAAATAACAGTTAAACTATCTGATTGTCCAAAACTTATTGAATGACCTATTTTACCTGATGATGTACAAAGACCCAATGCTTTTTTACGTGATTTTAATTTAAATGCGATTTTATTTCCTAAAAGTTCATTATTTGAATATATTCCACAAATCACAGGTTTATCATTAATAATAGCTATATCTCCACCATTTTCAACTATTGAATAAGTGGAATTATTTTTAATCAGGTAATTAAGTGACATTTCAGATATGCTTCCTGCAACAGCAGCCATTGGACCAACATCTGCAATATTAGATGATTCATACATTTTTTTGACAATTAATGGCAAATTTTCATCAGGCATTTTTAAAGGTTCTAATGAGATTAAAAAGTCTTGGTTTTTAGTGATGTATTGTTTAAGGTCATATCTTATTTTTTTAATATAGTTTTTAAGATTATTCTTTTCTAAATCGGTGATTAGTCGTATATGACTTTCATCTAAATCAATTTGTTCTTTATGCATAATTTTATATTGGGGGAGTTATTATTAAATTATTATTGTTTTATGCAAAATGTTAAAAACCCATTTATACTATTAATTAATATTAAAAAAATACGTGATAATTGTGAAATCATTTGAATTTTTATCTAAAAAAAGAGAAGAAAAACCTAGAACTTGTGGCATTACAATGGTTCTTGATAAGGGTCTAGGACTTGAAACTGCGAATAGCTTGATGGATGTCTCTGGAGAGTATGTAGATTATTTAAAATTTGGTTGGGGGACCTCAATTGTACATGAAAGAGAAATTATAAAGGCTAAAGTGGAAATGTATAAATCATATGATATAACTCCATATACTGGAGGAACACTATTCGAATTGGCGTATATGAATAATAAATTAGAAGATTTTTTCAAAGAAGCTCATGATTTAGGTTTTCCAGCCATTGAAGTTTCTGATGGATCTGTAAATATAGCTCATGAAAATAAATTAGAGGCTATTAATAAGGCTTGTGAAAATGGATTTGAAGTATTATCGGAAGTTGGAAAAAAAGATCCACTCTTAGATAAAGAACTTAGCTTAGATGAAAGAATTACTTGCATGAAAGATGAATTATCCGCCGGTTCTTCTTTGATTATTGTTGAAGCTAGAGAGGGTGGAAAAAATATTGGGATATTTGATAAAGCAGGAAATGCTAAAGAAGGCGAAATAGACTACATTTTAAATAACTTTAATGGAGATAAGTTATTATGGGAAGCTCCTAATAAGGATCAGCAAGTCTTTTTTATCTTAAAATTAGGAAATACTGTTAATTTAGGTAATATCTCTAGTGATGATATTACTTCTCTTGAAACTATAAGAAGGGGTCTTAGAGGAGATACAGTAGGAAAAATTTAGAAAAATGGGGAAGGTATTTTTGATTGAGAGAAGTATTAGTCAAATTAATAAAAGAATTGATGACGGTGAAGCTAATATTTATACAGTTGATGAGTTTAAAAAACTTATTAAAAATGATGATGCACCAAGTTTTGATGAAGTTGATGTTGTAACTTGTGGTACTTGTGGAGTTATGAGTGGAACAGCAGCTATTTTAAATTTTACAGTTTCTAAGCCTGGTGAGTTTATAAGAGCTAGTGAAGTATTTTTAAATGGTATTCCAGCTTATGCAGGGCCTTGTCCTAATGAGTGGTTAGGTGAAGTTGATGTAATTTTACATGGAACTTCCCATTCAATTCATGATCCTCATTATGGTGGTGGTTTTTTATTAAAAGACCTACTTGAAGGTGGTGAAATTGATGTTGTTGTTGAAAGTATTGATAAAAAGAGAATAGAAACAACTATAACCATGGATAATGTTGGAAGAGGTCAAATTATTGGTTCCCGTATGGCATTTAAAAATTATACTGCTTTTACTAATCCGGGTCGTGAAGAGGTTTCCTCAATTTTTGCTGCAATTCCTTTAGGTGGTAATCTTTCTGCTTTAACATTTTCAGGTTGTGGTGATTTAAACCCACTTCAAAATGATATTCCTCATAATGCAATTAAATCAGGTTGTAAAGTTTTAGTTAATGGTGCGGAAGGTTATGTTTTAGGTGATGGTACAAGATCATCGGTTGAAAAACCTAATTTGATGTTGTCTGCAAACTTCATGGAAATGGATCCATATTATATTGGTGGATTTAAAACAGGTCAAGGTGGTGAAATTTATGATACTGTAGCTATACCAATTCCTGTATTAAATGAAGAAATTTATAATAACTTGTTTATTTTGGATAAAGATATTGATTTACCAGTAGCTGATATAAAAGGTCGCCATTTACCATTAGCTCAAACTAATTATAATGCAATGTGGGAAGGTCATGATTTAAGACCATTATTTAATAGGACAAAATGTGAAAATTGTGAAAAGTGTAGGGTAGAAGAAGTTTGTCCAACAAATGCATTTAGAAATAAACGACTACTTCAAAATTATTGCTTTGGTTGTGGAATGTGTTCTCATTTTTGTTTAAATGATGCATTTAAAATGAATACAGGTTCAGTTGAGCTAGAAATTAATGGAAAAACCAAAGATATTCCAATTATTTGTAGACAATCTGATAGGCTAAGGGCAAATAAACTGTCTAGACAACTTAAAAAATCAATAGAAAATAAAGAATTTAAATTATAAATGGGGGTGTTAGATGTCTAAACAAAGAATCGAGGATGCTCCTATTAATTTTGCAGAAGAGATAATTGCTGATGTAAAAAACACCAAAGATGGAGCTGTTTTAAAATGTGTACAATGTGGGTTATGTACTTCAACATGTCCTGCAGCTCGCCATAGTAAATATAGTCCACGTGAAATCATGGAAAGAGTTTTAGATGGTGATGAGTCCATTTTAAAAGAAGATTATATTTGGAATTGTTTTTATTGTTATACTTGTCATAGTGTGTGTCCAGTTGGAAATAGTGTTTGTGAAGTAAATCAAATTCTAAAACAAAAAGCAATAAAACATGGAATTGGTCAAGATAAACTTTATGAATATCTAGGTTTTGCAGATAGCTATTTTAATGCAGCTATTGGAGCTATTCCTGAAATATTTTTTGAGGATATTTCTCATGATGTTGAAGGATGGTGGGAATTTAGACAAAATTTGGGAGAAATCAGAGAAGAATTAAATTTAAGTCCGCCTTTAATGCCACCTAAAGAAGTTATTGACGAAGTAAGTTTAATTTTAACAATTACTGGTTTTAAAAATAAAATTGAAAAAATTAGAAAATCTCAAGAAAAGGAGGTTTAACATGAAAAATATACCTGATAAAAATCTCCTTTTATTTAGAAGCTGTTTAGTAAGTGTTGAATATCCTGGAATTGAATCTTCAACAAAATTTGTCTTTGATAAATTAGGATTAGATTATGCAATTTCAGAAAAACAAACTTGTTGTACAGGATTAGGTCATTATTCTGATGTTTTTGACCAAATTGACACTACAGCTATTGGAGCACGTAATTTTAAAATAGCAAAACAATTAAATAGACCAAATTTAGTAATGATTTGTGCAACTTGTTATGCAATTAATAAAAAATCAGTTAAATTACTAAACAACAAAGATGATTTAAGAAATAAAATTAACACATTATTTGAAGATAATGGTTTAAAACACTTAAAATACGATAAATATGATTTAAAACCAACAGAAAATATATTTCATGTTGTTGATATTTTATATGGTAAAAAAGACGAAATTAAAAAACATATTAAATATGATTTAAGTAATTATAAAATCGCTACTCATCATGGTTGTCATTACTGTAAAGTGCATTATGAAGATACTATTGCTGGCGTAAGAGATCCTAATATTTTAGATGAATTAATAGAGGCGTGTGGTTGTAAAACAATTGGTTGGTATGATCACAAAAGAGCGACATGTGGTACTGGATTTAGACAAAGATATTCAAATCCAGAATTATCTTTTACAGCAACTGCAGATAAAATGAACTCATTAGATGATGAAGATGTTGAAATTCTTGTTCATTTATGTCCAAATTGTCATATTCAATTTGACAGATATCAAGATTTAATCTCAAAAAGAGAGGGTAAAAATTACAAAGCAATCCATTTTAATATAGCTCAATTTATAGCTATTGCAATGGGTGGAGACTTTGATAAAGTAATTGGAGTAAAAGCACATACTTGTCCAATTGATTCAGTTATATGTGAGTTAAAGGAGGTTGAATAATGCCTGAAAATTTAAAAGTTGGATTATTTATATGTGAATGTGGTGGAAATATTTCAGATACAATTGATATAGAAAAAATAAAATCATCACTTGATGTTGAAGTAATGGCACAATTCGAAAACTTATGTTCTTTAAATGGTAGAAAAATTATTCGAGATGCAATTTTAGAACATCATTTAGATAGGGTTGTAATTGCTGCTTGTTCACCAATAACACATGAAAAAACATTTCAAGATTATATAAAACCATTAAATCCATATTTAATGGATATGGCTAATATTCGTGAACAATGTTCATGGGTTCATTCTGATTCAAAAAAAGCTACTCAAAAAGCCATTGCTTTAATCAACGCTTCTATTGAAAAAATAAAACAATCAGAAGAAGTAACACCAATTTATTGTGAAACATCAGAAGAAGTAGCTGTTATTGGAGGTGGTATTGCAGGAATGAGTGCAGCATTATCATTAGCTCGACAAGGAACAAAAGTAACTATTATTGAACAATCTCCATCTCTTGGGGGGCACATGGCTAAAGTGGGAAAGGTATTTTCACCTGTAAAAATTGCAGAAGAATGCGGAATGTGTCTTTTAAACCCAATTTTAAATGATTTAGTGTGGAATGATAATATTCAAGTTCTAACTAATTCACGAGTTATTGAATCAACAAGACATGCTGGAACATATAATTTAATTGTAGAACAATCTCCGAGATTTGTAGATCCTGATAAATGTATTGCATGTGGGAAATGTGCAGAAGTTTGTGAAATTGAAGTTCCCGATGATTGGAATGATGATTTATCTTTAAGAAAAGCAATTTATAGGCCATTTTCACAATCTTATCCTGAAGCTTATGTTATTGACCCAGAATACTGTAATAAATGTGGTGATTGTTTTAGAGAGTGCATGATGAAGGCAATTAAACTTAAAAGAAAAGCAGAAAAAATTCCGCTTCAAGTAGGTTCAATAATCATAGCTACTGGTCATAAATTATTTGAAATGGAAAAACGTCCAGAATATTCGTATTCAAAACATCCAGACATTATAACTCAGTCTGAATTGGGTCGTATTACTGGAGTAAATGGGCCAACAAAAGGAAAATTACTTAAAGCTAATGGGGAGGTTCCAAAAAGAGTAGTTATGATCCAATGTGTAGGTTCAAGAGATGAAAAACCAGATGGTCATAAGTATTGTTCTAAAATATGTTGTTCAGTAGCTTTAAAAAATGCGAATATTATAAAGCACAAATATCCTGAAACTGATGTAGTAATATGTTATACAGATATTAGAACACCAGGAATGTTTGAAAAATACTATAAGCACACTCAAGAAAATGAAGTAAGGTTTATAAGAGGAAGGCCTGGAGAAGTTGTATCTAAAAATGATGTTTTATTAGTTCGTGTAGAAGATACAATTAAAGGGGAATTTTCAGAAATTGAAGCAGACATGGTTGTTTTATCAACAGCTATGGAACCTTCTGAAGGTACTAAAGAAATTGCTGAAATTTTAAATGTAGGAACAACAGAAGACCATTTTATAAAAGAAACACATCCAAAAATAAAACCAGTTACAACAGATGTTCAGGGTGTATTTGTTTGTGGAACTGCACAAGACCCAAAAGATATTACAGACTCAATTATGCAAGCAACAGCTGCTGCATCTAAGGTATCTGAATATAATACTGGTGGAATTGAAATAGAACCGTTTATAGCTGAAATTGATGAAGAAAAATGTGATTTATGCGAAAAATGTTTAAATTTCTGTAGATTTAAAGCTTTGAGCATTGTTGATGATAAACTATTTTTAGATCCAATGAGTTGTGATGGTTGTGGAAAATGTTTAACAGTTTGTTCTAATGGTGCTATTAAAATGAATGGTAACATTGATGAGAAAATATCTGCAACAATTGATGGAGTTTTAGCTAAAAAACAAGATGGGGAACGTTTAATTTTAGTATTTTTAGATTCTATAGGTTATACTGCAGCTGACAATATTGGGGTTAATAGGCTTCAATATCCTGAATCTATTCACATAATCAAAGTACTTTCTGTAAATAGAGTAAGACCAAGACATATACACTATGCACTAGAAAATGGTGCTGATGGAGTTTTCATTGGTGAATTCCCAGGAGATTTAATGTATGATGAAGTTGAAAGAAAAATCGATAGAGTTAAAAAGCAAATAGATGGTGTTGGACAAAATCCAGATAGACTAGCTTTTTCAAAAGTATATATTCCATATTTTGCAGGACTTGCTAAAAAATTAAATGATTTTGATAGGAGGATTGAAGAGTTAAATGAAGCGGAATCTTAAATATTGTTCATTAATCTATTTTTAATAAATTCTGGAGTTAAATTTATTATAGGAGCTTGTGAATTTCCGGATTCACACTTAATTTCTATAAAATTAGTTCCATCACTATTTATAACCTCTTTTAAATCAATATCTTCAAAATAATAGCTATTTTTAAATCCAGAACTTTTTGCAATATTAACTAAATTTAAATCTTTTGCATATGTATCTTGATTTCCAGTTGAACCATAAACCCCATTGTTTATTACGATTAATGTTAAATTTTTCGGATTGTTTGCAGCTATTGTTACAAGAGATCCCATATTCATTAAAAGTGAACCATCTCCATCAATTACAACTATTTTTTCATCTGCCTTTGAAATAGCTAATCCTAATCCAATTGATGATGCAAGACCCATTGAACCGATCATATAAAAATTACGCACTCTATCTTGAATATCATATAATTCTCTTGATGGAAATCCAATATTACAAACAATTACCTCATCTTCTATATTTTCCATTATTTTTTTAATTGCGTCTCTTCTCATCATATTATCACCAGTATTTTATTTCTAAAAGTATTGAAACAGGTTTAGATTTATCACAAGATAATTCCCATGATGGTCTAATAGCTTCGTATGCACCTTCAGGTTTTCCCGGAGTAAAAAATGGAAAATCCATTGATTCTAATATTCGTGGGGTTGAAATTCCCATAGGGACTTGTCCAGAAATATTTTCACCTTCAGTTCCTCTGTGACTAATAATCATAATAAGTGGCATTTTATACAATTCAATTAGTGATTTAAGTGCATTAATTGAGTTTCCAAGCCCTGAATTTTGCATTAGAATTGCTGGTTTCATACCACCAAGATATGCTCCTGCACATATTCCAATTCCTTCTTCTTCACGAGTAACAGGGATATGTGTTATTTCTTTATCTTCATCAATTAAATTTAGTAATTTAGATAAATTTACACAAGGAACACTAACAATAAAGTTTATACCAGCATCTTTAAGTCCATTGTAAATAGCTTCACTACTATCCATTTTAATCCTCATTTTATTCTTTAAATAAAAGCTTAGTATAAATAATATATTAAATTATCTATTATAGAAAGTTATATATTTTATTTTAACATTATATATTTACATGTTTGATAAACTACCCATTTCTTCTGAGACTGAAAGAATTTTAGCTAAATCTCTTGATGAAGTTATCACTGTTGAGGAAGCTAATTATTTAATGAATGTTAAAGGTTCTGATTTATATCCTTTATTAGCAACTGCGGATTTTTTAAGAAGTGATATAGTGGGAGATGATGTTACATTTATTAATAATTGTAATATTAATTTCACTAATATTTGCACGGTTAGATGTGGTTTTTGCGCCTTTGGAAAAGATAGGGATGATCCTGATGCTTATATTTTAGATGATAAGGCTATTTTATCTAAAGCTCAAGGAGCTGTTGAGAAGGGTGTTCATGAGTTTTGTCTAATGGGTGGTGTTCTTCCAGATGCTGATATTGAATATTATGAGCATTTACTTTCTTTATTAAAAGATACTTATCCTGATGTATTGATTCATGGTTTTTCACCAACTATGGTTAATGATGCAAGTATTTTATCTGGTATTAGTATTGAAGAGGCATTTGAAAGACTTAAAAGTGCAGGATTAGATACCTTACCTGGAACTGCTGCTGAAATTTTAACCGATCGCTCAAGGGAGTTAATTTGTCCTGAAAAAGTGTCTACTCAAGAATGGATTAATATTGTCAAAACTGCTCATGAAGTAGGTGTTGGTGGTTCAGCTACAATCATGTATGGTCATGTAGAAACATTAGGAGAGCGTGTTGAACACATTGATATTATTCGTCGAATTCAGGAAGAAACTCATGGTTTCACTGAATTTATTCCTATGACTTTTATGCACGAATACTCTCCAATTTTCTTAGAAGGTCAAAAGAATCTTGGAGCTAGTGGAACTGAAGATTTAAAATTATATGCTGTTTCTAGATTAATGCTTAGGGATTTAATACCTAATATTCAGGTATCTTGGGTAAAAATGGGATATAGATTTGCTCAAGTATCACTAACTGCTGGAGCAAATGATTTAGGAGGTACATTAGGTGGTGATGAATTATCAGAAGCTTCAGGTGCTCCTGATGGTATTGAAACATCTATTAGTACTTTAAGTGATATGGTTAGGAATTTAGGAAGAAATCCAATTGAAAGAAATTCTAAATACACAGAATTTTACCCAATTGACTCAACATTGGAAGTTCTTTCTAAATAGAATTATTTTTTAGATATTATGAAATTTATTGTTATTGATGGATTAGATGGCTCAGGTAAAGATACTCAAATTAATTTACTTGCAGATATGTATAAGAAACAAGGAAAAAATGTGGTGATTAGGTCTCATCCATGTAATGACAATAGATATGGCCGAAAATCTAAAGAAGCTTTAGTTAAAACAGGTAAATTTAACCATATAAAAGCTACAATATATTTTGGACTTGATGCAATAAGGTCGGTTCATAAATATTCTCGTAATGAAGATATTGATGTTTTAATATTTTCAAGATATATTCTTGCTGTTATTTATCTTCCAAATGTAATTAATGTTGTAGTTTATAAAATCGTTGCTTTCGTACTTCCAACGTCAAATTGTATGTTTTTCTTAGATGTTTCACCAGAAGAATCTCTAAAACGTATAAATTCTAGAAATGAAGATATTGAAATGTTTGAAAACTTAGAATCTTTAATAAAAGCTCGTGAAAAGTCAAAAAAAGTTACATATAATTGGAATGTTATTTCAGCTGATGATTCAATAGAAGTGATTAGTAAAAAAATAAAAGAAAAGTGTTTAGAATCATAAAACTTCTTTTATTCCATCATTTGTAATAATCATTAGTGAATTAAGATTTTCTAATACAAGAGAAGCAATTGGATGAGTTTGAATATTCTTATGCATAAAAACTATTTCTTTTTCAATAATATCAATCCAGTTTACATGATATAATACTACTCCGTTAACAATTAAACCTAAATACATTGGAACAAATCTATTTTCGTTTATTTCATCAAAATATTGGTTATTTCTTAAAATTTCTCTTAAAATTTCATCCATACTACTCATTCCTTTCTTTCATATACAAATTTAGGGACAGCTTTACTAAAAGGATCAAAGTTTTCTCTATTTTTAACTTCCATACATTTCATGCTTACTTTGGAGTGAAGTGATGAAGGAAGCCTTAATATTCTCTTTAAATCAATGGAAACCTTAGCATCAATAGTTGATAGATTAACACGTGCCATAGCTTCAACTAAATTTTTATATCTTCTAGGTCCAATATCTCTTTTAAAAAATCCCCATTCACCATTTTCTAAATGATATCTTGAGTTGATAATATCTTTCATTAGTTTTTTGTTTATTCCATCAATATTTTCATTTCCAACTAGATGTTGAACATTGTATTTTACTTTATCTGTAAAAACCTTTGAATATCCAATGGGAATTGAGAAATGTTCAAAGTTAAAACCTTGATTTGTAATTTCAGCGTTTGAAAATTGGGATTTAGGAATTTCAGCACCTGCTACATATTTTAAAACTTCAGATCTAAGTTCACTATTTGCACTCATCATTTCTTCATCAAGGATTCTAATGTGATATCCTCTTCCTGAATAAATTAAATGAATATTTTTTAATCCCAAATCACTTTTTAATGTATCTATTAATGAATTAACAATTTCTAAAGCTTCACCAAGACAAATTTCACAAACACTATCGCATTGACAGGTTCTAATTGGAATATCTTTTGCATCAACATCAAAAACATATTCTGCCTTAAGCCAATCCTCTCTTCTTCTAGGATTATTATAAAATGCAATAGAAATATAAGCTGCAAAAGGTGATTTGAATCTTAAAAATTTCTTTAAGGATTCTTTTCCTCTAAAAGCTTTATATCTATCGTTGGGTCCTCGTCCATTATGGTCAAAACCAAATTCTCTTTTTTTAATATCTTTTGTAATAAATTCAGGAAGATCATTTACAGACCATTCTTCACGATAATATTGTCTTCGTTCTTTAATAGTTGCTTTAGAAAACATGATATCAATTTTTAATGTTTACAATTAATAATTAATTTTTAAAATATATAATAATTAAGTAAGTGTGCATTTGTGAAATATTATAAATTTATAAAAGATGTAATTAAATATAACAATATGGATGAAGTAATTGAATTAATTGGAGTTGAACATCTAAAAACTATTCTTTCTAGCTTAACTCCTGAAGATATTGTAAAACCAGCTTATGATAATTGGTATCCTTGTCAAAAAACAGGCCATACTATATTGAATTTAGAAACTGGTAAAATTCATGGATTAGGAATTGAGTTAAATCAATTGCCCTTAGTTGACATGATTTATATTGAATTGTTTACAATTAAAGAAAATGAATATCCTATTGATGAAGAAGAATTATTTTCTGAAAATGAATACATAGAATTTTTAGAATTTAAAGATGATGAACCATGTGATTATGCTCCAGATATTGTTTCTGATTTTTGTGAAATGAAAGGTATTAATGAAGCAGAACGTCAAATTGGCATGATTGCATATAATTTTGAGAAAAATGAACGAGCTAATTATAATATTTGGGAAACAAAGATTTTAAATAAATATTATGAAGCTACTAATGAAAATCATAATCCTTTTAAATTTTCACCATCAACTATTTAATTTTTATTTTGATTGTCAAGTTGGTATTTTTTACGACCATAACAAGATAAAGGGTTATTAATGCCTTTACAAGATTTATCTGGCTTGCATAAGTGAGGTAAATGTATTTTAATTTTCTCACAACTCATTGGAGTATACCATTTTGTTTCTCCTTCATGATTAATATCTACTTTATCATGCATTCCAAAACCTAATTTTGATATGATATTAACTTTTTCTTGGGGTTGATCTTCGAATAGGGGTGGTGTACAATTGTCTGCTGCTTCAAAAATTAGTGGTAATATCTCATTTTCAGTAATTGTTAAATTAGGATCCATATCAGATACTTTTACACTTTCATCACTTGCAAATATTCTAGGATATAGTCTTGCATAGGATACAAATGAGGTTAATAAAAGTACAATAGCATCATTACGTCCTCCAGAAGATACACCTTCAACAGTATTTGCAATACATGGTGGGAAAGCTTCTTTTATTAATTTTCCAGCTTTAACTGTTCCATACACTCCTCCGCTCCCGGCATAGAATTGGTTGTATTTGCTAATCTCATTTGGAATAAATTCTTTTAGTTCTTCTCCTATTTCGATTATAGCTGGATGGATTTCAATTTTAGCAGACATTTCTTTAATTCTTTCAATGTATTCTTCTGTTTTTTGCATTATTAATCTTGATAAAATCAATTCTTTAATGCTATCTCCAATTAAAATATTATACATACGTTGGGGATTACGATCATTGAATTTAGAACTATAATTGGTTAGAAAGTCTTCTTCTTGTAGAATAATATCTCCATTCTGAATAAATAAATCAGTTAGAGATAATTTTTTACTAGATATTATACCTTTAAGAGAAGTCCATTTAATAGATCCATCAATTTTTACTTCATTTAAAACTTCATCTATTATTTCTGTTTTTATAATAGGTGGTATTCTAGTTAATCTTTCTTCTATTAATTTTCCAAGTGATTCAATAAAAAGGCGTGTTTCACGGGAACCTATATTAAATTGAATGGCTATTGCTTGACATAGAATATGAAAGGTAACAACGTCTTCAACAAATAATTTTTCATTTAATAAATATTCAAATTCGCCTTGTATATAGTTTTTATTGTTTTTTTTCTCAATAGCCCATTGGATACGTTTAATAGCCAAATCTTTATAGGATTTAGGAATCACGTCATCATCTGAAATCTTTTGATTGGTAGTATGGATTACTTTGTCGATTAAAATGTCATCTTCCTGAAAGATTTGATTTAAGTCACCATATTTTTGAATAATTTCTCTTCCTTCACTTGATAATGGATTTATATAAGAAACTTCAGCCATGATTTTAACTTTTCATTTCATATATTAAAAAATTAACTTATTTTTTCTTGTAATATTTATTTTAAAATATTAAATTTTTTTAGAAGGATAATGCTATTAAGAATACTACTTTATTATAGATGAATTACATAATTACTATATGTTTAAAATAAATGAGGAGAACAATAAATGACTAAGATTTTTATTTCATGTGCACTTCCTTATGCAAATGGGCCTTGTCATTTAGGTCATATTCGTTCTACATATTTACCTGCCGATATTTATGCAAGGTATAATAGGATGGTAGGTAATGATGTATTGATGGTTTGTGCTACTGATGAACATGGAACTCCAATAGCAGTTAAGGCAGATAAGGAAAATAAAAAACCTATTGAAATTTCTAAACGTTATCATGACATGATTGTACGTGATGTAGAGTCAATGAATATTTCTTTAGATAATTTTACAAGAACTACTGATGAAATTCATTATGAAATAGCTCAAAACTTCTTTAAAGAATTATATAATAAAGGATTTATTTATAGGGAAGATATTGAGCAGTTATATTGTAATCATTGTGAAAAATTCTTGCCTGATCGTTATGTCGAAGGATTATGTCCTGCTTGTGGATCTGAAGCTCGTGGAGATCACTGTGAAAAATGTGGAAGAGCACTAGAACCAACTGAACTTGAAGAACCCAAATGTTTAACTTGTGGTGGCACACCTATTATTAAAGATACCTATCAATATGCTTTTAAATTAAACGAATTTGAGGATGATTTAAAAGATTACATTGAAAATAATGAAAATCTTCCGTCTAATGTTAAGAATTATGCTAAAAACTGGCTTCGTGAAGGTTTAAATGATTGGATTTTAACAAGAGATATGAATTGGGGTATTCCAGTACCACTGGAGGAAGCTAAGGGTAAAGTATTGTATGTATGGATTGAAGCATTTTTAGGTTATATTTCATCTGCATCCCAATGGTCAAGTGAAACTGGGATTAAATGGGAAGATTATTGGAATGATTATGTAGTTCACTTTATTGGAAAGGATATTATTTATCACCATTCAATATTCTGGCCGGGTCTTCTTAAAGCATATGGTTGTAAAATGCCAGATATGATTTATGCAGGGGAATTTTTATCTCTTGAAGGAGAAAAAATGTCCACTAGTAAAAATTGGGTTATATGGATTGAAGATTTTGTTCGTGATTTTGACGCAGATCTTTTAAGATATTATTTAACAATTAATGCTCCTTTAAATAAGGATTCTGACTTTTCATGGGATGATTTTCAAAGAAGAAATAATGATGAATTAGCAGATGTTATTGGAAACTTTTTACACAGAACTTTTGTTTTTACTAAAAAATATTTTGATGGAAAAGTTCCTGAGTATTTAAATCCTTCTGCAGAGGATGAATCATTTGAAAATGCTATTAAAGAATTACCTGATAAAGTTGGAGAATACATCTCTCAATTTGAATTTAGAGAAGCTTTACTTGAAATATTTAAAGTAGCTAAAAAAGGAAATAAATATTTCAATGATGCAGAACCATGGAATGCTGTAAAAGAAGATTATCAAAAAGCAGCTAATTGTTTATATCTTTCAAATCAATTAGCTAAAACTTTAGCTTACACCTTAAAACCTTATCTTCCAATAAAAGCCGATGAAATAGCTAAAATAATGAATATACAAAATCTTAATGAATGGAAAGATGCAAAAGTATCTTTACCTGTAGGGTATTCAATTAATAAGGCTAAACCACTTTTTAAAAAGATAGAAGATGAGGTTATTATTAATCAAAAAGAAAAATTAAAAGAAAGTGAGGATGATAATATGAGTGATTTAATTAGTATTGATGATTTTGATGAAGTTGTAATAAAAGTTGGTCAAATAAAAGAAGCAGAAAAAATAGAAAAATCTGATAAATTATTAAAATTACAAGTTGATATTGGTGATGAAACAAGACAAATTGTAGCAGGCATTGCTAAATTTTACTCACCTGATGAATTGATCGATAGAAAAGTATGTGTTTTAGCTAACCTACGACCAGCTAAACTATTTGGAACTTTATCTGAAGGTATGGTTTTAGCTACTGGTGAAAGTGGTGCATTATTATCACCAGATGAAAATGCTAAAATTGGCGAAAGAATTCAATAAATAAGATAAACATGGAAGAATCTGCTCTAGTAGTTAAAGCTGAGAAATATCTCAAAAAGATTTCAAAAGATGAAGTCACATTGGATAATATTGATGATTTTGAAGTCTTTAAAAGTCTTTATTTTAAATTAGATGACAGATTAAACTATTTACAAAATTTAAAAGAAGCTATGGATGCACAAGGATATACAACTCCTTTTACATCTTTAACTAAATATGGAACAAAATCACTATCTGAGGTTACTGTTGAAGAGGTAAGTGAAAATAGTCGCCATAATCAAATATTTCGAATGCGAGCTAATGCTAAAAAAAATATTCTAGATAGGGTGAAATCAGCTATTGATTCACATAAAATAGCTATTGGTCATTTAAATCAATATGGTTATGTGAAATGTAATTCCTGTTATAAAAAATATTCAATGGAAGAATATAAACATAATTTTGGTAAATGTAGTTGTACTAGTGAATCATTTTCATTTAAAATAAATAAAGAAGCTGTTCATCGTTTAGAAATACTTCCATTTTTACCTCTTTCTGGTAATTACATGGTTTTAATGAGTCAATTATCAAATTATGGTCGCGAATCATTGAAAATGGTATTAAATATATTAAAACAAGAACGTAAAGGTGTTGTTAAAACAATTTCATTAGTTATTAAATTTAAAGATGAAAATAAACGTTTAATTCGTAAATCCATAAGTCTAGATTCAGAATATATTAATAACTATGAGGAAGAAGTTAGAAAAAGATACGGTCGAAATGTAAGAATAGAAGCTTTAAGATTCCATAGAACTAAACCAGCCATCATTGATGATAAACATGCAAGAAATGCACTAGCTATTTCTTATGTAAAATATGCAGAATCAATAATTAGTGAAATTCAAGATGAAATATATAAAAGAAAATTATCTAATTTTAAGCAGATTACTAAATATGAAGAGGTTATTTTAAAATATAATAATCAAGCTCCTGATTATATTGATAAATATGATGTAGATGCTATTGAGGAGTGGAGAAGACTTCAAATTGAAAAAAATTTAAGAAATTTACATTTAATGGATAAATTTGGGAATCTAAATAGATTGCTAAAAAGGGATTTGAGAATTAAGGAAAATATTCAACAAAGTATTTTTAAAAATTTCGCTCCATCTTTAATTCTTTGGGATATTTTTAGATATTATTTAACTACATCTAAAAACTCACGTAAAATTAGAAATGGACCTTTTCCATATATTCGCGTAGAACTTGATCGCCAACAACGTAAAATTTTTCAAACTGATTATTCTAAGGTTATTGGTGTTTTAAATCAATTTAGTGATATTAAAATAATACCTATTGAGGAAAAAGACTTGCTCTTATATGAAAAATTTAAATTTGAAAAACAAATTAAGAATTCTAATATTAAATTTAATAATGTAGCTTTAGGTGCAGCTTTAATACATTTAAATTCTGATGTTGATATTGAAATGATTAGTAATGCGTTTAATATCAATGAGTCTAAGATTAAAAAAGAAATTAAAAATGTTGATAATATTAAAAATCCTAAATCAGATAAATCTAAAAAATTCTTAAATCTTATTAAAAAGTAGGGATAATATGGATGAAAATATTACTAAAGTTCATATTACAGAAGCATTAACATCTGTTAAAATTGTTGAATTAATAGATAAATACCCTAATTTAGAAGAAATCACCTGTGCACCTAGTGTTTATGAGAGAACATCTAATAATTATATTCAAGCTTTAGAGCAACTTGATATTAAAGTTACAAAAAAATATAATTGGGGAGCTAAAAGTCAAAGTAATGGGCTAGAGCATGATGTATATAAATTAGCTAATAGTGGCATGTCTGCTCATGAAATTGCAGAAAAATTAGATATTTCACTTAATAGAGTTTATTATTTAGTTAAAAAAGTAAATAACGATTTTAAATTTGAAAATATTAAAAAAAAGCATGATCATGAAAAAGTTAAATCTTTAAAAGAAGAGGGTTTAAATGCTTCACAAATAGCAAAAAACTTAGATATTCCTATTCGTAGTGTTTATTATATTTTAAACAAAAAATAATTTTATTATTAAAACTCATATAATTTATATTAAGGAGATAATTATGATTTTTTTACCACAACTTCCGTTATATGTTATAGCTATTATTTGCGGTCTACTTTCATTTGTAACTACTCGTATATCAATGCCCATAATTATTAAAAAGCTTGAAAATGCTGAAATTGTAGGTACTGACTTGCATAAATCATGGAAACCAATTGTTGCAGAAATGGGTGGTTTTGGAATTCTGTTTGGTTTTATTGTTGGAATATTTTCTGGAATATGCCTGCATGATTTATTAACTTTTCCATTATGCATTGTTTTAGTCGTGATTTTACTTGTTGGTATTATTGGTATTGTCGATGATTTACTTGTACTTTCATCTAAAGAAAAGTTATTCTTATTATTTTTAGCGGGTATTCCTTTAATATGGGCAGCTCCACCTAATGTTGGAATTTTATACTTAATTTCCATGCCAATAGCTATTTCAATCGGATCTAACTTAACAAATATGTTAGCTGGTCTTAATGGAATAGAATCAGGTTTGGGTATAATAGCTTTAGGTTCACTTACAATATCTTGTATAATTCTTGGAAAATATGATGTTACTATCATTAGTATGAGTATGTTGGGAGCTTTGATTGTATTTTTATATTATAATAAGTATCCTGCGAAAATTTTCCCAGGAGATACTGGTACATTAATTATTGGTGCTACAATTGTTTCTATTGCATTTATTGGTCGTGTAAAATTAATTGCATTCATTGTTTTAATGCCAAATATTATTGATGCTATTTTAAAGTTTTATAGCGTAGGAGTAATGGAACGTCAACAATTTAGTCCAACAAAAGTTAACGATGAGGGCAAACTGGTAAGGCCAGAACAAGGTTTTAAATCATTAATCAGATTTGTATTAAGAAAACCAATCGCAGAAAAAGATGCTGTTAAAATAATATGGGCAATAGGAATATTATTTGGTTTAATAGGAATTATTGTTGCTATAACAATGCCGGGAATGCTTGAAAATAAAACTTTAGTGAATTTTTTACAAATAAAAGAAATGTTTTATCATATTTAAGGTGATTATATGGATAAACCTTATGTAATATTAAATGCGGCCATGACACTTGATGGTAAAATAGCTACTCATAAAGGAAGTTCAAATATATCAGGCAAACAAGATTTAAAAAGGGTTCATGAACTTAGAAAAGAAGTTGATGCAATAATGGTTGGGATTGGAACTGTCCTTGCTGATGATCCAAGATTAACAGTTCATAAAATTGATGCTAATCCTAAAGATAATCCTTTAAGAATCGTTGTTGATAGTAAAGCTAGAACTCCAATAGCTGCTCGTGTTACAAATAAAGATGCAAACACATTAATTGCAGTCGCTAATGATTATAAATATGACTTTATAGTTTCAAATAGGTATGAAAGTTTTTCAAAAAGGGGAATTGATTTTTTCTTTAGTGGTTCTAAAAAAGTTGATCTAAAAGAGTTAATGAATCATTTAAAAAGTATTGGTGTTAAAAAATTAATGCTTGAGGGAGGTTCTACTTTAAACTTTTCTATGGTTAAAGAAGGATTAATCGATGAGATAAGAATTTGTATTGCCCCAATGGTTGTTGGAGGAGTGAATGCAAAAACATTCTTTGATGGTGAAGGATTTAGTACAATGGATGAAGCTATTAAATTAGATTTAAAAGAGGTTAATCACTTAGGTAAAGACTTAATTTTAACATATTATGTTTTAAAGTAGTTTTTTAAAACATCCCTTGATAACCTAATGTTTTACAAGAGCAATATCTACAAAGTGATCTGTAATCTTTTATGTATTTTATTTTTCCTTTACAATAATAAGTTCCATTAAAAAAGAAAACATCATCATTTTTATCTTCACTAAAAGGATGTAGAGGTTTTTTAGCAATTAATGCTAAATAAAGTGTTAGATTTGTTGTTAATTTTTTTTCATCAAATTCTGTTGGTGCATATTTGTCAAAATAATAGCCAATGTCGTTTCTAATATTTTTAACTACATCATTACTTATTTCATAATCATCTTCTATCTCACATTCATATATTTCATAATAAATATTTGAGTTATATTCTGCTAATTTTTTAATTAAAGGATCAATATACCTTTCATCTGTAACTTTATTTTTTAAATAGTTAATAGGATATTTTTTTAAATCCTCTTGGATGATTTTAAGTAATTTTGATGCTTTCATAATATTCCTTTACTTTTAAGCAATTTACGAGGATTTTCAATTATAGCTTTTTCTGCTTCTTTTTCAGTTAAGCCAGCACCTAAAGCTATTTCAAATGATTTTTCAAAGGTTATTAGATTATCTGGGGAATGTGTATCTGTATTTACAAGTAAGTCATTTCCAACTTTACGAGCTATATTAGCTACATGTCCATTTCCAA
The DNA here is from genome assembly GCF_001639275.1 of Methanobrevibacter oralis. Classification (NCBI taxonomy): domain Archaea; kingdom Methanobacteriati; phylum Methanobacteriota; class Methanobacteria; order Methanobacteriales; family Methanobacteriaceae; genus Methanobrevibacter; species Methanobrevibacter oralis. The sequence goes on along the minus strand of NZ_LWMU01000044.1, from coordinate 23,078 downwards.
GACAATGTCCTTTTCGTGCACTTATTTCTAAATAAACATTATTCTCTTTTGCAATTTCAGCTTCTTCAATTGTAATTAATCCAGGATGTCCTAAAATATCAACATATCTTGATTTAACTGCTGCAAGGTTAGTCCCTGGAGTTACAGGTTCGTTTAATGTTTCACCATGTACTACAACAATTTTTGCTCCAAGCTCTTTAGCTCTTTTTGCGATTCCATCAATTGATTCTATAGGTGCATGAGTTACTTCTACTCCTAAAACAACTGTAATGTCCCATTTTGAGTTAATATCATCTATTGCATCCTGAATAGTTGGAATTTGTTCAATATTTGAGTAATCAACATGATCGGTAATAGCTATTACTTCATGATCTAATTTTAAAGCTCTTCTAGCTAGTTCGGAGGGTAATAATTCACCATCACTAAATAAACTATGCATATGTAGGTCAATTCTTTTCACTTTATTACCTCATTTTAAATAATAATAAGTATTTTTAGTTATTCTATATAATAAATATTATAATTTAGAATATTAAAAATTTTATTTTGATTTTTTATTAGAATATTTAAGAATAGATTAATATTTAATTAGGTATTTCTTCTTTTATTATTTTTAATCAGTCTAAATTTGAAATGTTTTAATTTTTAGTCATGATTGGTTATTCCATTGTTTTATAATTTTTAAACAAATTTTAAATATCATATGAATTAAATATCTAATTAGCTTATATAATTAAGTTTAAATTTTGAGGTTATAAAATGAAAGCTAAGGCGTTTAAAATAGCTGAAGGAGTATATTGGGTGGGTGTTCTCCATTGGAATGGAAGAACTTTTCATGGATATAGTATTCCCGGAACTACCTACAATGCTTATTTAGTATTTGGTGAAGAAAAAACTGTATTAATTGATAATGTATATAGAAATTTATCTGATCAATTATATGCAAGAATTGAAGATGCATTTGCACAAGAAGGAAAAGAAATTCAAATCGATGTATTTGTTCAAAACCATTCTGAAATGGATCATTCTACTTATTTGCATGAAACTATTGAAAAATATAATCCTAAAGCAGAAATCTATGCGTCTGCAAATTGTGCAAAGTTCTTAGAACAACAATATCATAATTTTTCAGATTTAAAGATTAATACTGTTGCTACTGGTGATGAAATTGATATTGGTGGTAGAACATTATCTTTTATTTCAGCTCCAATGTTGCATTGGCCAGACAGCATGTTTACATTTTTAGTTGAAGATGGAATTTTATTCTCTAATGATGCATTTGGTCAACATGTATGTTACTCTGAGAGATATGATGAAGATTATTCATTAGATATTTTAGGATGGGAGGCTCAAAAATATTATGCAAACTTAGTTACCTTAGGTTCTCCAATGGCTAGGATGAAATTGCAAGAATTAACAGATAATGGTATTGTGGAGCAAATTAAAATGATTGCTCCTTGCCACGGTCAAATTTGGAAAAATCCAGGTTATATTTTAGATTTATATACTAAATGGGCTTCAGGTGTATGTAAGGATAAAATTACTGTTATTTTTGATACAATGCACCATTCAACTGAAAAGTTAGCGTTCCAAATAGCTGAAGGTATTATGAGTGAAGGTGTTGAAGTAGTTATGTATTCTATGGAAACTGATGGACCTGATGATGTTATTACAGATATTTTAGAAAGTAAAGCTATTGCTATTGGTGCTCCTACAATGATGAATAAACCTTTCCCTCGTATTGGTAGTATGATGTATTGGTTAGATTGTGTTAATTTTGCAGTAACCAATAGTGTTAAAAATGCTTTAATATTTTCATCTAAAGGTTGGGGTGGGGGAGCTGTTGCAAAACTCCAAAAAAACTTAGAAGAAGCTGGATTTAATGTCACTGATTCATTAGACATATTTTTTGTTCCTGATGAGGATGTTTTAACTGAAGCATTTGAAAAAGGTGCCCAATTAGCTCGTTCTATTAAAGAATGATTTAATTCATTCTTTTTTTTAATTTAATTGTTGTAAATAACAACATTTATATATTTCTTTTATATTAATTAAATTAAATAAGGAGTTAATAAAATGTCAAATACATTAATAATTTATTTTTCTCGTAGTGGTGAAAACTATTTTGGTGGGGTACTAAAAAACATTGAAAAAGGAAATACTGAAGTAATAGCAGAATATATTCAAGAACTCACTGATGCAGATTTATTTAAAGTAGAAACAGTTATTCCATATCCAGATAGCTATATGGAGTGTATTGATGTTGCTAAAAAAGAACAAGAAGCTGCAGTACGTCCCCAAATTAAAGAAACATTAAAAGATATTGCTCAGTATGATACAATTTATATTGGTTTTCCTAATTGGTGGGGAACCTTACCTATGGCTATGTGGACACAGCTAGAACAATTAGATTTTAATGGAAAATATGTAAAAGCATTTGTAACTCACGAAGGATCTGGCTTTGGGAAAAGTGAAAAAGATCTTAAAAAATTATGTAAAGGAGCAAATATTAAAAAAGGACTTTCAATCCCCGGTGCTGAAGTTAATGAGTTTAAGCAAAGGGTTGAAATGTGGGTTGATGAGTAATGTTATTTGGAAAAAGGTGAAAAATCCCTTTGGACAATTCTTTATAGGTCAAAGCTATTTAAATATATTAGCACAACAAGGAGAAGTATTAGTAGCTAATGTAACTTTTGAAGCAGGTTGTAGAATAACTGGCATATTCACCACGCTGATGAGTGTGGTCAAATTTTACTTTTAACATTTGTGAAGGATGGTATCCGAATTTGGTAAGGATGCAAGAAAATTAACTCCGGAGGTGTTGTTATAATTCCTGCTAATGTTAAGCATTGGCATGGAGCTACTAAATCCTTTGAATTTACACATATAGCTATTGAAGTTCCTGATAAATACTGATAATTAATGGCTAGAAAAAGTTAGTGATGAAATTATATGTCATTATAGCTTTTATTTTTTTTAAATAGAAATCTTTTAATATTTTACTGCTTTATATTATATTAAGTAGGTGTTAGTTTGATAAGTACTAATGAAGCTTTAGAGATTTCTAAAAAAATAGAATTTTCTAATATTGACATTAAAAAAACTATTGAAAAATCATCAGATGCTGGTTATTTAGGTGAAAAACATTTTTATTGTACTGTAATGGGTGAAGGGGGTTTTACTCACAGTGTTCCTGAGATATTGGGAAATAGATATGGTACAATTGAATTAGGTAATATGTATTATGATGTTTTATCGAAAGCATTAGATAATGAGGGAATTTACATCTCGCTTGCCTATTGTAATAGTAGTTTAGAAATTCCAGAAGAAATATGTAGTGAAATTTATGAATATGATGATTATGAATCGACTGAAGATTACTCTTGTTTATTAAATTATGCTCTTATAACCTCAGTTTGTCCTAAAATTTTCAGAATTTATGAGGAAGAAGGAATTGCAGGTCATTCTAGAACTGAAGATATTGGGATAGTTACTAAAATAATAGATAAAAAATATAAAACTTATTTTGCTGTTAGATCAACAGATTTATGTACTTCTAATTTACGTGTTTTTCTTTTGAATAATAAACATGAAAAAGAACATCCATTATCATTTGAAAATCCTATTAACAGAATGTTAATAGAGATGATGATGGATGTAATCGTTTTTAATGAATGATACTATGAAAAGTTCTGTTTTTGTTCCAGCACACATTACTGGCTTTTTTACAATAGAAGATCACTACATTGATTTAAAAAAAGGTTCTCTTGGAGCAGGTTTTTTAATTAATAAGGGTGTTAAAACCACTATCGAATATTGTAATCATCTAGAAATTAATATTAGTCAAGGTAATGACCTAATTATTAAAGAGATACTTAAAATATTTGAAGTTAAATCTCCTTTAAGAATTACACAAGATATTCAGCTTCCTATTGGTGCAGGTTTTGGAACTTCTGCTGCTTCTGCTTTAAGTTTGTCATTAGCACTTAACGAATTTTTAAATTTGGGTTATTCAATTGAAACCTGCGGTCAGATTGCTCATAAAGTAGAAATTAGCCTTGGTGGCGGGTTAGGAGATGTTATTGCCCAAACTGGAAAAGGACTTGTTTTAAGAACATTGCCTGGAGCACCGGGTATTGGTGAAATTAAAAGTTTTAATGAAGATGTTTATGTAGCATGTAAAAGCTTTGGAGATATATCAACAAATAACATCATTACAAATCCAAATTATAAGAAAATTATATCTGAAAATGGTAAAGATTATGTAGATTTATTTAGAAAAGATTCTAGTTTAGATAACTTTTTAAAATTTTCATATGAATTTTCTAAAAAAACTAATTTAATTACAAATGAAGTAAAATCCATGATTGATTATATTGATTCTAGCTGTGATATTTTAGGTTCTTCAATGGCGATGCTTGGAAATACATTATTTACTTTTTCAAAAAACAAAGAAGATTTAGAAAAACTTAAAATTGACTGGACATATGTAGGTAAACTTAACAATAAAGGTATTATTTATGATTAAACTTAGTTATGATGTTTTAAAGTACAGAAATCAAATATTATCATTAGCACGAGATGAGGATGTTATAGTTGAACTTGGATGTCATGTTGGAAATACAACTAAATTAATCTTAGACAACTTCAAGGATGTTAAAGTTATTGCCCTTGATAATTCTCCCGAATCACTAAATGCAATGAACAATTTAGACTGTACATTCATCAAAGGTGATGTTCGACTTCATGATGTTTTAGAAAGTGTTTTTAAAATAATTCAAAAATGTGATATATTAGCTATTGATTTAGGTGGGGGATATCATCCGGACACTGTTTTTAAAGTATTTTATATTTGGTCATCTACTTTTAAACCTAAACACACTTTAATTAGAAACAGAGGATTAGTGGAATTTTCTAATTCAGCTACTTCAAGTGAAGATTATAACTCAAAAAGTGGTTATTTAGAATCTTATGCTGATTCAGGAATACCTCCGCAAATTAAAGAATTCGATTTATGGACACCAAATTTGTCTAATAAATAAAAAGTAATAATTTTTTCTATTTTTTTAACTATTCAGTAATAAGAAAACGTTTATTAGTATTATAGTATAAATTATATATTAGGTGTTTTATTATTCTTATTTTTATTCAACACATTTAATTTTTCTTGAATAAAATTAATTAAATAAGGCATACTAATTAAAAGGATGATTAAATGAAGAATAAATCGATTATATATATAATTTGTTTAAGTTTCATTATTGTACTTTCAATAGGCTGTGTATCTGCTAATGATTCTATTAATGATACTCTTTCGTCTGATTTAGATGATTCATCTGAAATTTTAAGTGGTAATAACAATAACAATATGAAAACCATAGATTCGGGTTCGGTTTCTGGTGGTGTTGTGTTAATTGACCAACATAGCTGGACTGAACACTCTGAAATTACATATGATGTTCCATCTAATGCAAAAATTGTATCAGCAAATTTATATGCAAATGTCTATTCGGGTAGTGCTCAATCTAATTATGGGGCACATGCAGATATTAAGTTCAATGGTGAATTGCTTTTTAGTGAAGATTTAATTTCTAATAGCGGTAGTACTGATGGTACTGTTTATATAATTAATAATCATACAACAAAGGTGTACTCTGATTATGAAATGTACTATAATTTAACTGATATGTTAAAAAATTTTAATGGCACTTCATTAAAATTTGAATTAGACACCTCTGAACTTGATGATTATGATTTTGATGGTAGAATTAAATGGTTGGCATTAATTATTGCTTATGATGATGGTGACTCTGATGTTATTCATTATTGGATTAATTCAGGCCAAACATATACAAAAAATAATTTAACCACATCTTTTGCCACAAGTAATATTGAAAACAAATTCAATAAAGCTATTTTAAGAAATGTTATTCTTTCAAGTACTGATGCAACATATAAGTTCAATAATGAAGTTTTAATTGGTGATGTTGTAAGTGGGCCGTATTATAAATATCATGAATGGGATGCTTCTGATATGTATATTCCAGGTCAAGATTCAATAGTTTTTTATAAAGCAGGTGTTGGAGGATATGGTGCATCTTTAAAAAATGTTTTATCTTTGTTAACTCTTGAAAAAAATAATGGTGTTATTGTTTCCGAAGTGGCTACCGAATATACTGGTGGTGATGGAGCTTGTTATGCTGGTGTTAATAATACCATTACTGCTAATATTGATGTTAATAAAAATGGTAGTTATACTATTGAATTATTAGTTGATGGTAAAGTTGTTGCAACTAATGAAGTTGATTTGTATAGTAATATGTCTAGTGTGACCATTGTTGATCCTACAATTCGCCCAATTAATGAGACAACTGTTAACGGTGCTAATAATACAAAAGTCAATTATACAGTAAATATTTATGAAAATGGTATTTTAATTGGTTACGGTTCCATTAAAGTTCCTGTTTTATATAATGGGTATTTAGGTAAAGACTTGGCTTATCCTGGGGGAGGTTTAGAATTTAGTTTTAATAAACTGATTACAGGTGATGTTAATATAAACATTAATGGTTCTTATTTTGATGGTATTTCTGAGGGTGGAAATACAATATTTAATTTACACTTGCCTGAAAATGCCACAATTACTGATGTATTCTTATATATTTCATATAATTGGGATAAAACACCAATTGACACCAATGATGGTTTTCCAGCATTTAATTTAACATTTAATAATGTTGATATTAATGATCGTTTTGTTGGCCGTTATCGTGATCAATCAAATCTTGGTGTATGGGGTCAATTCCGTTATGGTATTATTATTTATAATGTTACAGATTTGATTAATGTTGGTAATAATACTCTTGTTTTAAATAAATCTTCTGGTTTGACTGCATTTTATCCATCCACTTTAATTACACTTTATAACTTAACCAATAGTAATACTTTAAAATTAATTTCAATTGGAAATGGTGCTGATTTACTTGCATACAATATAGGTAATGTTGCAAAAAGACCTGTAAATTCTACAAATGTAATTAGTATTGCAGATGTTAATTTTGAAAAAGCAATGTGGTATGCATTTGCTAGTTGTGCAAATAAAAATAAAGGAAGTTTAAAATTTAATGGCAGATTTTATGAAAATGTTTGGAATGGAAGCAGCTCTAAAACAACTAAATGTTTCATTGGGGATGTGACTGATATTATTGATTCAACTAACAAAGTTAGTTTTATTTCAACAAGAGGCACTATCTTAGCATTACAACAAATGATTGTTTTAACAATTGCTCCTAAAATAAACACTTCATTAATAGCTGATGATATTACTATGAATTGTGGTGAAAACAAAGTATATTCTGTTACATTGAAGGATTCTAATGGTACTCCATTGGTTAATAAAGTTATTTCAATTTTAGTTAATGGCATATCTTCAAACTTTACTACTGATAGTGATGGAAAAGTTATATTAAATCTAAAAGACTTTAAAGTTGGTAGATATATTATTGAAGTTTCTTATGATGGTTCAATTAATTATAATCCTCAAAGTATTGTAAATAATATTATTGTTAAATCACTAGCTAAATTAACAAACAATAAAGATATTTCAATGTATTTTGGTGCTGGTAAATATTATCAAGTAAGACTATTTGGAGATGATGGAAAAGTTCTTTCAAATAAATTTGTTAAATTTACTATTGGTAAAATATCAAAAAATGTTAAAACAGATAAAAACGGATATGCTAAGTTTAAAGTCGATTTAAAGCCAGGAACCTATAAAATCAAAGCTACTTATGAAAAATTAAGTGTTAAAAATAGTATTAAGGTAAAACCAGTCTTAACAGCTAAAAACATATCAAAGAAAAAATCAAAAGTAACTATGTTTTCTGCTAAATTAGTTAATTCTAAAGGTAAAGTTGTTAAAGGTAAAAAAATTACTTTTAAAATCAAAGGTAAAACCTATAAAGTAAAAACCAATAATAAAGGAATAGCTACTCTAAAAATTAAAAACTTAAAAGTTGGTAAATACATAATAAAATCCATTTATGGTAAATCAACTATTAAAAATACAATTAAAATTAGAAAATAGAAGTTATTTAACTTCTATTATTTTTTTATACAGTAATACTTTTTTTTAATATATTTTTGTTTAGTAATACTTTAAATATATTTATTAATTATTTTAATTAAATAGGTAATTAGGTAATATTATTCAATTTTTGAATTTATTATCTTAATTAATTGGGAGATTAATTAAATGCGAAAATTAAAAAATAGGAAATTATCAATATTTTTGATTTTTTTGATATTTGTAGTATCATTTTCAATATCTACAACATTTGCTGAAGATTTAAATGAAACAAATATTACAAAGAACGATTTTGAAATTTCTGAAATTGAAAGATGTGATAACTCTAATTGTGATTTAACTTTAAATGATAATACTGGTGTAGTTAGTAGTCATAATCCTAAACCTAAAACAATATTTTTAGTTAGTGATTCTCCAGGAACTAATATCCTTGATGCTGCTTCTCGTGAGTTAATTGATAGTGGTTTGAATAATGTTAATTTAATTGTTAGGAGCGGTAATCAAGTTAAAATCATGTCTGAAGGCGAATTATATGGATTAGTTAATCAATCAGATGCTTTTATTGGGGAATGGGTTAGTACGGATGTTGATTCTGTTTTAACTAGTCTTCTTGTAAAATATCCTAATTTGTCTAAAAAAGAATTATTTTTAATTCTTGAACCTCCTTCAGGTAAAATATCATCTACTTCAACATCTATTGGTTTAATCAGAAATAATACGATAGCTAATGTAAGAATATTCGATGGTTTTACTAATAATGAATTAATTAACTATTTTACTATCACTAAACGTGGAAATTCATATGATTTAATCTATGATTTCTTAACAAATGGTGATGGTGTAAGATTTAATCCAATATTCAATAAATTAGTTCTTTATAAAGATGTTCATAATAAAGATAATTTAAAAAATCAAATATTATATATATTGAATATTTTAGGTGTGGATATTAGTTATGAAGAGCCAGATTACACAAATGATCGTGAATATGGTATTTATCGTGATGACTGGTATTCTTTAGAGGAATATATTGCTAAATTTTTTGATCCATCAAAGAATCGTACAATTGGAATATTAGAAAGTACTATGTACATTAGATCTCATCAATTAAATACTTGTTATGCTATAATTGATTCACTTGAATCTAAAGGTTATAATATTATTCCAGTTTTTGCTGCAGGGGGTAAAAAAGAACAATTAACTGTAATGGTAGACTCTTTTACAAATGCCCCAAATATTAATGCATTTTTAAAAAATTCAAGTAATTATGATATTTATGTTGATGCAATTGTGTCGATGGTTGCTTATGGTGTTGGAGGTGAATTCTTTGCAAACACTACACATTTCTTTGAAAAAGCAGGCGTTCCTGTTTTTAGAGCAGTTCACTCAGATTATGTTTCTAATGAAAATTGGGAGTTAGGTTCTTCTGGACTAACTACAACAATGAGTGATAAATGGTGGCATGTAACAATTGCCGAAACACAAGGTATTTTTGATGCAACATTTGTTGGAGGAATTTATAATTTAATATCTAATTATACTGGGGCATGTGTTAATGATTTTCTTCCATTTATGAAAAATATTGATTTATTAACTGACAGGATTGATTCTTGGGTTGATTTAAGATATTTAAGTAATGATGAGAAAGTTTTATCAATTGTATACTATAATTACCCTCCAGGTAAACAAAATATTGGTTCAAGTTATTTAGATTCAATAGTAAGTATTTACAATTTACTTTATACTTTAAAAAGTGCTGGTTATAATGTTGGGGAATTACCAACTAATGTATCAACATTAGAGGATATGATGATTAGATGCGGTATTAATGTAGCTAATTGGGCTCCAGGGGAGCTTGAAAAACTAGCTAATCAACCGGGCATAACTCTTTTACCAGTTAATGAATATGTAAATTGGTATAACTCTTTAGATGACATTGTTAAATTACAAGTATCTGAAGGGCCTGTTGCATATATTGCAGAGCTTACAAAAAGAGCTGTTGAGCTTAATTATACTTTAACTATTGGAAAATCAATTGATGACTGGTACAATCAAATAGTTGCACTTTTACCTGAAAATAAAACTGCAAGTGGCGTTAATGTTTTAAAAAATATTGTAGATAGTTTAAAAAAATATGTAAACAGTGGACTAAAAAAGGATTACGATGTCTTTTTAGGGCATTATGATGAATTTAAATCACTTAATATTTCAGGATTAAATGGTTGGGGAGAAGCACCAGGTAATGTTATGACGGTTAATAAGGATGGTGAAAACTATTTTGTTATTCCAGGTTTAACTTTTGGTAATATATTTGTAGCCCCCGAACCTCAAAGAGGATGGGAAGCTGATATTGAAAATCTTTATCATTGTACAGCCGTTGCACCTACTCATCAATACTTAGCAGCATTTTATTATATGCAAAAATATTATTCAAATGCAATGGTTTTTGTTGGAAGACATGGAACTCATGAATGGTTACCTGGTAAAGAAATTTTACTTTCTTACAATGATTATGGTTCTATTGTTGTTGGGGATGTTCCACAGTTATATTTCTATATTACTGATGGTTTAGGAGAAGCACTTCAGGCGAAAAGAAGAGGTTTTGCAGTGTTGATTTCTCATTTAACTTCACCCATGGCCTACACTCACTTATATGGCAATTTAACTGTTGCAGCAAATATTGTGAATGAGTATGAAAACACATTTAATGAGGCATTAAAAGAAGTTTTAGCCAATGATTTAAGAGATTTGATTATTAAAAACTTATATTATCCTGCTTTTGGTTTATCTTTAAATAAATTTAATAATTTAAGTAATGATGATGTAATTAAAGGTACAATTACATTCCTTAAGGATATACAGAATACTCTTCATCCATTGGGTCTTCATGCAATAGGAGAACCTTGGAATGATGAGGATGTTGCAAATACCGTTTCAGCTATGATTTCACATGATTTTGACATGGATAATAATGCAGGAAGAACAAATCTTTTTAAAGCTCTTTCAAATCATTATTACTCAAAAAATTATATTGACTTATCTCCATTAGAGAGGGAATTTATTTTAAATAAATCACATGATATTTGTAAAGCTTTAGTTTATGCTGATGCCAGTGTTATATATCGAGTGTTAGATATAGATTCTGCCGAGTTGTTTGCTTGCCTTAATCTTGCTAAATTTTATATTAATCTAATTGATGAAAGTATTTCAAGTGAGTTAAATTCTTTTATCAATGGTTTAAATGGTAAGTATATTCAAGTTGGTGGTGGTGGAGATTTAATAGCTACACCAAGTATTCTTCCAACTGGAGATAATATGTTTCAAGATCAATCTGCTGAGCTTCCAACTATGGCCGCATATAATTATGCAAAGATTCTTGCATTATTAACATTAAGTGATCTTGATGATGAAACAGAAAAAATAATCATGGGTATCTGGTGTGTTGAAACTGCAAGAGATAATGGTACTTTAGTATCTGTTGTTTTATATTTACTTGGTATGAAACCAAAATGGCATAATTCATCATCTGCAGGTGTTGATGATGAGGGATATGTAACTGGTATGAAAGTAGAAGCTTTTCCTGAAGTTGTTCCTTTAAATGATTTGGTAAGACCTGTTGGATGGGCACATAGAAGGATTGATGTATCTGTAGTTACAAGTGGTTTATTTAGAGATTTGTTTTCTTATCAGGCTATTCTTTTAGATAATGCTTATAGAATGACATTAGCTAGGTCATATTTATCTATTATTAAAAATTCAACTTTAATGAATAGTGAATATGGTTCTAAACTTAAAAATGCTTTAACATATGTAATGGAAGGAATCAACTATCAAGGAGCATCTTCTGAGCCTTTAAAATATAATTATGTTGCAAAACATTGGATTGAAGATTGTTTATTTTATTTAAGTATAGGTTATAATGAAAGCTATGCAGGTGAATGTGCAATTACTCGTATATTTGCACCTCCAAATGGAGATTATGGTGCTGGAATATCTAAATTAGTATCTATGTCATGGACATGGAATAATACTGATGAATTAGCTAATTTCTATTTAGGAAGAATGGGTAATATGTATTCTAGAAATTATTGGGGAGATACAAATCCTTTAGTATTTTTAAGAGCACTATCTAATGCAGATACAATTGTTGTTAGTCGCAACACCAATCAATATGGTGTCTTAGATAATGATGACTTCTTTGATTATTGGGGAGGTCTTTCAATGACAGTAGCTAATATATCTGGTAAAACTCCTAAAATGAACGTGTTGATGTATGCTGATACTTCAAATCCTTATATTGCATCACTTGAAAATGTATTGAATAAAGAAATATCCGCAAGATATGATAATCCAGAATGGATTAAAGGTATGATGAAAGAAGGGTATAGTGGAGCTCGTTATATTTCAAATAAATTTGTAACCAATTTGTTTGGTTGGCAAGTTACAAGACCTTCAGCAGTACCCAATGATTTGTGGAATAAGATTTATGATACTTACTATAAGGATAAATATGGTTTAGGCGTTAAAAAATGGCTGCAATCAGGAAACAATGCTTATTCTCTTATTTCCATGAGTGGAACAATGTTAACTGCAATATCAGAAGGATATTGGAAAACAGATGAAGCTACAATAAGAGATATTGCAAATACTTGGGCTCAAGCAACTGTTCAAAATGGAGTTGCATGTTGTGATTGTAGTTGTGGTAATATTGCAATGATGCAGTGGGCTATAAATTATGTTAATCCTGATATGCTTGCAAAATTGCTACCAAAACTTTATGAAGCTACTAAAAATCCAGTATTTTTAAATGCTTCAACAAATCCAACAAATCCTAATACAAATAATCCAAAGGATCCATCAACTCCTAATCCACAAGATGGTTCTAATGCAACAACTACTTACAAATCAAATCATGCATCTTCTAGTGATAAACAAAATTCTGGTTCAGGTGATATATCTAATTCTAATTTAGGCGTTGGTGTTGATGTAGCATCTGATTCAGCAGCATCTAATGGTGCAAGTGTTGGAGATGATGGTAGTGAGTCACAAGATGGTAAAAAAGCTAGTGAACTAAATCCAGTTGTTTCAAAATCAGCTTCTGAAACTGGTCTATCAATTTTAGCAGTATTAGGAGTTTTATGCTTAGTATTAATCATTGGGGTTGGTTATATTAGAGGAAGGTCTAATAATGAAAATTCTGATGAGGAGTTTGAGTTTGACTTCGATTCAATTTTTGATGAGTTATAAAAATGTTGAATATTGTTTCAACATTTTTTTTATTTATTTAAGCTTTGAAAAGAGTAAATAAAATATTGTTTTGAAAGCTTATATGAAAGGAGGAATTATATGGATGTTATTAGTGCATTATGGCAGTTAGGAATACTTGCTGCAGTATTGATATTTGGTGTGAAATTAGGTCTTGCAACAGGGCTAGCTAATTTCTCTAAAAAATATTTAGCAGTGGTATCTGTTGGTTATGGAGGGGGAGTTTTAGTTTTAGCTTGGATTTCCTCATATTTTACAAATGAAATTACAGAATTTATTTATGCTCATAATTTTGAATTTTTTTTAATCATGGCGGTTATAATGATTTTAGCAGGTATTTTTACAATTAGGGAATATAAAGTTCATGAAAGAAATACCTCAGCAGCAACTTGTATGGCAATTGTTGCACCGTGTCCATGTTGTTTTGGTTCAATTATTATAAGTATTTTACTTGTTGCTCCAACGGTTGGTCTTGGAGCAATTAATTTAAGTGTTTATGTTGCAGCAGCATTGGTTATAACGATTATTGTAACTTATTTTGCATCAAATTATTTTGTAAAATTAATAAATAAACCTTATCCAATTGTTTTAGGTAATTTTATGTTCTTTTTAGGGATATATTTCTTATTATCTTCACTATTTCTTCCAAATATTGCAGAAATGCTTTCAAATACAATGGATCCAATGACAATATCATCAATTAATACTTTAATTGTACTTGTTGTTGTGTTTGTAGTGTTATTAATAATAGGTTTAATTTATTCAAAAAGAAACAGTCATTTATATTAGGTGATATCATGGTTACGACAATTTCAGGAAGTGAATTTTTATCTTCAGCTTTAAATGCAATCTCACAGGGTTTGCAAATCCCAGTAATTATATTTTTATTAATATTTGCAGTATTTGTAATATTGGCCTTAGGAGGCTTTATATCAGAGTATACTTCACGCATGAAAGTTTCAATGGATTTAATTGAAAAATTGGTTTTTAAAATTACAAATGCAAAAGATTTAGATGAAGTAAGTAATATTATAAAAACTGTTAAAATTCCTAAATCTCAAAAAATGGTTTTAATGAAGGTCATAAGAGCAGGCAGTTTAACTAAAAATGCAAGAATTTCATTATCTCGTAAATTAATTGAAAATGAAGAAAATATTTTCAACAAATCAATTGAAAGAACAGACGTTGTTACTCGTATTGGACCTACTTTAGGTTTAATGGGAACGTTAATTCCAATGGGTCCAGGTTTGGCTGCTTTAGGTGCTGGCGATGTAAATACATTAGCTAATGCGATAATTGTTGCTTTTGACACTACTGTTGTAGGTATTGGTGCTGGAGCAGTAGCTTATTTTGTATCTAAAATTAGGCGTCGATGGTATGAGGAGTATTTATCCAATTTAGAAGTTTTGGTCGATGCAGTCTTAGATAAAATAGATTAAAGCTAATTGAAAATTATCTATTTTTTTTTAAAAATTTTATTAGTTTTTTATTTTTTTTAAATTTTCGGACTGATTTTTATTCATTTTTCAATATACATTAATATTATATACTCTTAATAAGAAAAATATAATTCATAGGTTTTAATGAGGATAATTATAATGATAGGAAAAAAGATTCGTTTAGAAAGAATCATTAACAGAAATACTGGTAGAACTGTAATCGCTCCTATGGATCATGGTGTTTCAAGTGGTCCTATTAAAGGAATAATAAATATGGATGAAACTGTTGAAAGTATTTCTCAAGGTGGAGCAGATGCAATTTTAATGCATAAGGGAATAGTACAACAAGGTCACAGAGGATATGGTGAAGATTTAGGTCTTATTGTGCATTTATCTGCTAGTACTTCCCTTGCACCAGATCCAAATGATAAAGTAACTGTAACTACTGTTGAAAAAGCCATTCAATTAGGTGCAGATGCTGTTTCTGTTCATGTGAATTTAGGTAGTGAAACAGAAAGTCAAATGTTAAAGGAATTAGGTGAAATCTCAGAAACATGTGATTTCTGGGGAATTCCACTTTTAGCTATGATGTACCCTCGTGGACAAAAGGTTGATGATGAAAATGATGTGGAATTTGTAAAACATGCTGCACGTGTAGGTTCTGAATTAGGAGTCGACATTGTAAAAACCAATTATACTGGAGATCCAGATTCATTTAGGGAAGTCGTTGAAGGAGCTCTTGTTCCAGTTGTAATTGCTGGAGGTCCTAAGGTAGAAACTGATGAAGAATTATTAGAAATGGTTAAAGATTCTTTAAGTGTTGGTGGTGCAGGTGTTGCATTTGGACGTAATCTTTTCCAAGCTGAAAATCCAGGAAAAATTACAAGAGCAATTTCAGAAGTTGTTCATCATGATTTAGATGTTGATGAAGCATTAGAATTTTTAAAATAAGGTGATTTCTTGCAAAACAAATTTGCTTGGATTAAAACTCCTAATGAAGAGTGGGATAATAGAAAAGAAATGATTACCACTGCATTAGAATCAGGTATTAATTATGTTCTTGATTTTAACGACCATGATAAAATTAGAAAATTAGGTAATGTTAATATAATTGCTAATAATGATGATGCAGATATATATCTTGTAGGTATTAATAGTGAAGGAGATGGATCTTTAAAATTAAAACAAGATAGTGAATCTAAAGATTTAATTGAAGCTAAAAAAGCAAAAAGTGAAGGAAAAACTGTTTGTGCTTATGTTAAAATTATAGATAAAGCTCATGAACAATTAGCTGTTAAATTAGGTCGTGTTGTTGATTATATAATACTTGTTGGAACTGATTGGACTATTATTCCTCTTGAAAATATTATTGCAGATTTACAAAAAGAAGATGTAAATATTATAGCAGAAGTATTGGATTTAAATGGAGCAAAAGTAGCACTTGAAACATTAGAACATGGGACTGATGGAGTAATATTTGAAGCAAATGATTTTAATAAAACTAAAAAAATAGCTCAAGAAGTTATTGAAGCATCAAAAATTAAATATGAACTAAAAGAAGCAACCATAACAAATGTAAAATCACTTGGAAGTGGAGATAGGGTATGTGTAGATACAACTGATATGATGAGGTCAGGTGAAGGAATGCTTGTTGGTTCTTATTCTAAAGCAATGTTTTTAATTCATTCAGAATCATTAAAAAGCGAATATGTAGCTTCAAGACCATTTAGAGTAAATGCAGGTCCGGTTCAAGCATATGTAATGTGTCCTCAAAATAAAACAAGATATTTATCAGAACTTGTTGCTGGAGATGAAGTATTAATTGTAAATACAAAAGGTGAAACAAGAACTGCATATGTAGGAAGAAGCAAAATTGAGAGAAGACCATTAATCTTAATTGAAGCAAAATATGAAGGAACAATCATTAGAACTATCCTTCAAAACGCAGAAACAATTAGAATAGTTGATGCAAATAATAACCCATTATCAGTAGCTAATGTGAAAATAGGTGATAAAGTTAAAGTATATATTGAAAGCAATGCACGTCATTTTGGGATAGCTATTGATGAGACAATTATTGAACAATGAGTGATTTGATGCCTGAAATTAGAGCTTTTTTAGCTATTGATATAGATGACAAAATAAAACCTAAATTAAATGAAATATTAAAAGAATTTAAAAAAATAGATGCAAATATCAAGTTTGTAGATTTACTTAATATGCATTTAACCTTAAAATTCTTTGGGGACATTGATTTAGATGGAATTAGCCCTTTAACTGAGAAAATAACTAGTGCTTTAGAGGATTTTTCACCTTTTAATATTAATATTAAAGGATGTGGTGCTTTTCCAAATATCAATCATATTAATGTTATTTGGGTAGGAATTGAAGACGATAAAGTTATTAAAGAATTACATGACCGACTAGATGATGAATTTGCAAAATTGGGCTTTGATAGAGACAAAAAATTCTCATCCCATTTAACAATTGGGCGTATGAAATCAGCTAAAGAAAAATCAATAGTCAAATCAACAATAGAATCGTTAAATGATGTTGAAATTGCTTCTATGTCTGTAAAAAAAATCACCCTCAAAAAAAGCACATTAACCCCTAAAGGTCCGATTTATGAAGATATAAAAGAATTTATTTTGTGATTCTATGGATTATAATTTTATTTTAGATAATATTAGGCCTACTAAAGAGGAAAACGATGCAGTTAATGCAATCTATTCAAAACTAAGCAATTTTATTGATGAATGTTGTTTAAAAGAAAATATTAACGCTAAAACAACATTAGTTGGTTCTCTAGCTAAAGGAACTTACCTTAGGGGAAAATCTGATATTGATATTTTTATATCTTTTCCATTAGGTACTGATGAAGCATATCTTAAAAAAACAGGTCTTTACTTAGGCCATAAATGTAATGATTACTTTAATGGAGTAGCTATTGAACACTATGCATCTCATCCTTATGTTACCTGTGCTATTGATGGTTATGAAGTTGATTTTGTCCCATGTTATGAAATTGATGATGGAAGCCAATTAAAAACAGCAGTAGATAGAACTATTTTACATACTAAATTTGTTAAAAATAATTTATCTGAAAGTCAAAAAGATGAAGTTCTACTCTTAAAGAGATTCATGGACATGACTGGAACTTATGGGTCAGAATTTAAAGTAGGAGGATTTGCAGGCTACTTATGTGAATTATTGATCATTAAATATGGAACTTTTGAGGAATGCTTAAAAAAAGCAAGTATGTGGAAATTTGGGCATGTAATTGATTTGAAAAATTATAATACTTCTAATTTATTTAACGATCCATTAATTGTAATAGATCCAACAGATATGAATCGTAATGTCGGAGCAGCTTTAAGATTAGATAAAATGGCAGAATTTATTCAGTCTGCACGTAATTATTTAGCTTCAGATAATAAAAAAGATTATTTTTATCCATATGTTAAAAATATTTCAAAACAATCTGTTTTAGATGAATTTAAAAGCAGAAATTCACAAATAATAGCTATTAAGTTTGAAATTCCTGAGATTCCTCTTGATACTTTACATCCTCAACTTAAAAAAACAACAGACTCCTTAGCAGAAAAATTAAATAGAGAGGAATTTTTAGTATTTAAGGCTGATTATTTTACTGATGAAAAGACTTATGCAATATTAATTTTTGAAATGCTTGTTAGTCAATTAAATAATGTTAAAATCCATTATGGACCTAAAATATTTTATAAAAAAGCATGTGAAAATTTTATAAAGAAGTATGGTGTTGATAAATGTTATACTAAAGATGATTTTTTAGTTTTAAACATTGAACGGGAGTTTAAAACAGCTATTGGATTTATTGACTATGTCTTTACAAAAAATCATATTTCATTAATAAAAGTAGGTAAAAACCTTACTAAAAGCATTGTTGAAACTTATGAAATTATGAACTTAGAAGAATTAAATTTTGATTTGAAATTTTTAATCTTTTTAGATGAATTTTTAAATCCTAATCAAAAAATCATGAGATCTTAAATGAATGAAGTCATTGATTTAATTGTAAATCATCCTAAAAGTAATTTGAGTATTTATCAGTTCCAGTTATCATAAGTAGTTTGTTTATGATGTTTAATAATAATTCTAGGAATGGAAAAATGTATAAGTTTACTTGCATTTACAATAATTAGATTTTTTATTGCAGAAATTTTCTTTGCAATACTATCTGGTTTTATTCTTAAATGGTTAGATATGGAATTTATTCTGATTTAGTTGTTGGAATGACATTAAGCTCACTATTTGCATTTCTTTTTATTAATTATTATCTCAAAAGAAATAGGGCTTATTTTAATTAAATAAATATTGTTCTTTGATTTAGAAAATTTTATAAAGTTTCATAATAAATTTATAAACATGAAAGGGATAACTAAACTCATGGCTGATGTTGACGTTAATGAATATTTTGATGAATATGTGGATATTGGTAAATTTCATAAACTCTGCGAAGAATGTGAAAATTATGAGCTAAATTGGAGTTGTCCCCCATTTGATTTCGATATTGAGGAATATTGGAAAACTTATGAAAGATTTAAAATTATTGCTTTTAAAGTTGAATTTGATGAAGAAGAGTTGTCACAAACTTTCACTCCGCCTCAATTAGATTTGGTTTTAACTAGAATTGAGCGTATTAAAGGAAGATTAATGAATGATATTTATTCCCAAGAAGATGAAGATTCAATTGGATTATATTTAGGACGTTGTAATTTATGTATGAGGTGTACAAGAGAATTTGGCATGCCATGTAAAATGCCCGTTAAAATGAGATATTCTCCTGAGTCATTAGGAGCGAATATAGATAGAACCATTGAAGATTTCTTTGATTCTAAGGTAGTATATGCTGAAAATGGTAAATTACCACAGTATATGTTTTTTGTTGGTGGAATTTTATATAAAAAAATAAAGTAGGTGTTTTAAAATGATTGTAAGTGTAATTGGTGGGACCGGACCACAAGGTCTTGGAATTGGTGAACGTTTAGCTATTGCTGGTGTAGATGTTATTATAGGCTCAAGAAAAGAAAAAAAAGCTTTAGATATTGTTGCTAAAGCAAAAGAAGAATTAGCTGACTATGATTTGTCTAATATGTGTGGAATGGCAAATGAGGATGCAGCTCGTGAAGGTGATGTATTGATTATTACAGTACCATTAACCGCACAAAAGCCAACATTAGAAGGAATTAAAGAGTTCTGTAAAGATAAAATAGTAATGGATGCAACTGTTCCTCTTGAAACAGCTGTTGGTGGGAAACCTTTTAGATTCATTGATTTAATGGAAGGATCTGCTGCTGAGAGAACTGCAAAGATATTGGAAGGAACTGGAGCAAAAGTAATTTGTGCATTTTGTAATATTTCAAACTCTCACTTATCAAATATTCCAGAGGAAATTGATTGTGATTGTTTAATTGCAGGTGATGATGTAGACTCTAAAAAAGTAGCTACTGATATTATTAATAAAATACCTGGTGTTAAAACAATTGATTGTGGTATTTTAGAAAAAGCTAGAATTATTGAAAAAATTACTCCATTGCTAATTGGATTAAATATTAAATATAAATCCCATTATGGTGGATTAAGAATAACAGGTATTAATTTCGATTAAATACCTTTGTTCTGTTTTAATAATCATTTTATACAATTAAATGATTTTTTTTTAAATGTTCAAGATATGTCAAAAGTTTATATTAGTTATATAAAAACATTGGGACAATCCTAAAAGAATAAATAATTTTTTATAAAAAAACTAATTCTAGTGAAAACATTTTAATATAAATATTATTATAATTTATTCATTTGTTTATTCTAGATATTAACTATTTAATCATGATTTTGATTGGAATAATAAATGATAACTATGAAAATGGTGCTACTCATGGAATAGTTTTAAGTATTATTGTTGATGCAATTTACATCATTTTTTATAATAAAAATTATAAAATATTATAAATTTTATTGTTTTATATGTCATGTTGTTTTAAATTAATAATAAAATTTATACTTTTCATTATTTTTTCTAATTTTATAATTATTTATTTAAATAATTTATAGTATTTTGCTTATTATAATATTTTTTGTTTATTTAATTGATACAATTCTATTAAAAATGGGAGACAAATTATATATATTCTATAAATCTTAATATTAATTATAACTTAAAGGAGGTAAGTTATGAAAATAAAATATATTAGTATCTTTTTCATAGTATTCATTTGCTTATTCATATCAATAAGTGCTGTTTCAGCTTTAGATTTGAATTCTAGTGAAAAAATCATGGATAATAGAAATGAACATGATTTTACATGGTTGAAAAACCAAATAGATTTGAACGATTCTGTCGATTTAGGTGGAGCTACTGTTAAATATAATAATGCTACGGATTCTAGTTTAAAAAATGGGATTATTATTAAAAAAAATATTAATATATCTAATGGTTTTTTAGATGGAAATGATAAATCAAGAATATTTAATGTAACCAATACTGGAAATCTTGTTTTAAATAATGTTATATTAAAAAATGGACATGCTCATGATGGTGGAGCTATTTATAACTCTGGTATTGTTTATGTAAATGGTGATTTTATCAATAATTATGTAGACAATTTTGCTGGTGCAATCTATAATGATGGAGGTAATATTACTATTGACGGTGATTTTATTAATAACACTGCTTTTTATAGTTATGGTGCAATCTATAGTAATGGAGGTTATATTACTATCAATGGTGATTTTATTAATAACACTGCAATTACTAATTCTGTTGGCGCTATATGTGCCGATAGTTGTAATGTGAATGTTATTGGTGATTTTATAGGTAATGTTGCTGGACATTATGGGGCAATTTATATTGAAAGATGTAATTTGTCAATTAAAGGTAATTTTATAAGAAACAATGTAACATGGAATGGTGGTGTTGGCTATATTTCTAAAACTAATGCTACTATGATAGGTGATTTTATTAATAATACAGCTGGAATGATGTTTAGTCTGTTTATTAATGAAATTGGAAGTAATACAACAATTATTGGTAATTTTATGAATAATACAGCGGAACGGTTTGGTATTGCTAATAAAGGTTATATAAATGTTAAAGGTAATTTTACTAATAATATTGCTGATTATGGTGGTGCTTTGTTTAATGCTGGGAATTGTAGTATTGTAGGTAATTTTACTAATAATATTGCTGATTATGGTGGTGCTTTGTTTAATGCTGGGAATTGTAGTATTGTAGGTAATTTTACTAATAATATTGCTGATTATGGTGGTGCTTTGTATAATTCTGGGAATATGGTTATTCAAGGTGATTTTATTAATAATACTGCTTTTAAATATGGTGGTGCTTTGTATAATTCTGGGAATATGGTTATTCAAGGTGATTTTATTAATAATACAGCTAATGAATATGGTGGTGCAATATTTGTGGATGGTAATTTAAATTGTTCTTACGGAATATTTTACAGAAATTTTGCAAATAACACAAACAGCACAGTATTTATTTATTCTGGTAATGTAGATTTATCTTATAATTTTTGGGGATGTAATAATCCTAATTTTACAGATTTAATTAATTCTAGTAATAATTATACAATGGATAATTTTTTCCAAGTATTATTAAAATGTGATGTAATGAACAGCACTTTAACGATTGGTGATGAATTACATTATTATGTAGATTTAAAATTAAATACTAGTGGCCCGTTTGATTTAGGAAAATTATCTCCAATAAATGTGAATTTAAGAGATAATGTGAATGCTATTTTAGATGAATTTATAGTACAAAATAACACTGCACCAAATTCAAGAAATACTACTGTTAATAATAATCTAAATTATTATAATTTATATTTCTATGATAATTTATTAGATGTTTTGATTTATAAAACAAAAATACGTTCTTTAGTTAGTGTTAATGTTGAAAATGGTTTTTATAATACTACTTTAGAAGCTAATATTACTTTGTGTGATGTTAATGGCAATAATTTGACTGATGATGTGATAGTTACTATTAATGGTGTTAATTACACAGTTAATGTAGTTAACGGTCATGCTTATTTCAATATTAGTGGTTTAGATTCAGGTAATTATTCTGTTGCTGTCATTTATAATGGTAATGGGAATATATAGTTTTTCTCTAAAAATTTTTACCATATAGGTTTAGCCAATTTTCATAAAATGATTTGAAGCCAATAATTTCATAAAATTTATCTTTAAATAAGTTAATTAACTGATTTTCGGTTGTATAATAT